>JAHDCE010000558.1 GCA_020630045.1 Saprospiraceae bacterium
GAAAAAGCCAATATTCGAATAAAAACAATAAGGATTAACGAGAAAAACAACATTGAACAATCCGTTTCTTTTCCTGCATTCAAATTCAATGACCTATACAATACAACTTGGGAGGAAAGTGATTTTCGAAATATTATTGAAAACAAATTTCTTTTCATTTTTTTCAAAAAAAAGGACGATTCATATTTCCTACAAAAAGCGACATTTTGGAATATGCCTTTTAAGGATAGAAATGAAGCAAGAAGGGTATGGCTCAAAACAAAAAGATTAATCATTAAAGGAAATATCTTCAAGTCTTATCAGACTAATAAAGCGGGTAAAATTTTAATATCCAAAAAAGGACACCAAATAAAATTGAATAATTTTCCCAAAATATCAGAAAGTGAAGTATGCCATGTAAGACCTCATGGTTCTGATTCAACTAAAACTTATCCTTTGCCTGTCCGGGATAAAAAATTAAAAGTTGACGCATACAGCAAACAATGTTTTTGGTTGAATGCTAGCTATGTGAAAAATGAAATCTATTTAAAAACTGCTGAATAAAGGTTCAATTTTCCATGCAAAAACCAAAATGGATACTATTCGACTTAGACAATACATTGGTCGATTTCAGGGATGCTTCCAAACGTTCGATGAAAAGGACTTTTGAAGATTACGGATTAGAATTTTCGAAAGAAAAATATGCGGACTATTCGATAGTAAATGCTAAAGTTTGGCACCAATTCGAAAATAAGGAAATAGATGCCATCCGCCTTCGGTCATTGCGGTTTGAATTGTATTTTGAACAAGCCGGCATCAAAGACATCGACCCTTTCGAATTCAATCATGGATACTTGATGCATCTGATTGACGAAACCATTATTGAAGATGAGGTATTGTCATTGATCAAAAAACTGCACGGGCAGTGCCGGATGAGCATCGTCACCAATGGGTTAAAGGAAGTTCAACGCCCTAGGATTGAAAGGGTCGGATTGACCCATTATTTCGATAGTATTGTCGTATCCGATGAAATCGGTTCAGCAAAACCTCAGAAAGAATATTTTGATTATACCTTCAATACCATATCTAACATTCCTGACAAGGAACACATCTTAATGGTCGGTGATAGTTTGAATTCCGATATCCTAGGAGGGAATAACTATGGTCTGAAAACCTGTTGGATCAATCCGGAAGGGAAAAAAGCGGAAAAAACAATCCCGGACATAGCGATCAACCATGTCCGGGAGTTATTGGATATTTATGATTTTTAATGACTTACTGCCGCAGCCCATTAAAATCTTCTCCTGCATTTTTATAGCGCATAGTAGTACCCGAAGCGAAGAAAAAGAACAGTTCGATGGAAGCCCCTTCTTCGTTTTCAAACCTTTGGGTCACTTCAAAATTATCAGGTTTGATGATGACTTGCTCCCACTCCTTGGAATTGCTACCTGAAGTCGGACGGATACGTACCGTATTATTACTCACCTTCTCGATAGTTACCGAATAATCGGGAGCCGTAAATCCGCCGGTGCCGCCGGTAATTTGTCCGACATATTCACCGACTACTTGCGATGCTAAATCTTCTCCAGTATCGGGATTGTTGTTTCCTCCCGTACCATCGTCGTCGTCACTACAGGCGATGAAGAACGGTACGAATGCCAAGAGTAATAAAAAAGTTTTTAATGATTTCATGCTAATGGTATATAGTTTAAAGAATAGTTCCAACCGCTAGGGCCAAATGCCCTTGCGGTTGGTAGGTTATTGAATTACTTTTTCGTTTTTTTCAAATGTTTGCCGGATTCACCATCCTTACTTTCCTTTCCTCTATTCTTCACATATTTTTCCAACCATCTATCCTGTTCCCAAATGACATGGAGAATAGACTCTTTGGCGACATACCCGTGGCTTTCCTTGGGCAACATGACCAAACGAGCGGTGGCGCCCAATCCTTTCAATGCATTGAAATAACGCTCCGATTGCATTGGATATGTCCCGGAATTGTTGTCCGCTTCACCATGAATCAACAACAGAGGGGTTTTCATTTTGTCAGCGTGCATAAAGGGAGACATCGTATAATACACCTCATGCGCTTCCCAATAACTGCGTTCTTCGCTCTGGAAACCGAATGGTGTCAAGGTTCTATTGTATGCTCCGCTCCTAGCGATTCCCGCTGCGAACAAGTCGGAATGGGACAATAAGTTGGCAGTCATGAACGCTCCATAAGAGTGTCCTCCGACTCCGACCCGATTCCGGTCGATATATCCCATCTCGTCTACTGCATCAATCGCCGCTTTCGCATTGGCGACCAATTGTTTCCGGAAGGAATCATTGGGTTCTTCGTCTCCTTCTCCTACGATGGGGAAAGCGGCGTCATCCAAAACGGCATATCCTCTCATGACCCAAAATATAGGGGAACCATACCAAGGATAGGTAAACTCGTTGGGATCATTCGTCACCTGTCCGGCACTGCTCTTGTCCTTGAATTCCCTGGGATATGCCCACATCAACATTGGCAGTTTTTCCTTCTTCGTTTTGTCATAATTGGCAGGTAAGTAAAGTGTGGCGGATAATTCCAATCCATCGTCCCTTTTGTATTTGATCACTTCTTTGCTAACCCCTTCCATGCTCTTAAAGGGGTTTTTGAATTCGGTGATTTTTTTACGGGCACTGCTCAAATACTCAACGATATTGTAATTGGGATATTCGTTGGGAGACTCCACACGAGTTAAAATCTTTCCTTTTCTAATATCAATGGGGCGGACAATGGATTCTAATTTATTTTCATTTTTAGCCTTCCACATTCGATAGGTGGAGAAGTCTTCCAGCTTCATTTTATCAATAAAAGGCTTTTTACCTTCAGCGGTATAACCGGCGCCTACCAAATAAACAGAACCCTTGTCCAAGACCAATACATCCCGTCCGTATTCGTTCTCCTCCGTTACAAAATCACCCGGATCATTGTATCTGTCTTGGTAGTTCCGATCATGAATAATCCTCGGTTCAAATTTGCCGGAAGGCGAAAACAGATAGGTTTTCAAGTTCCTAGTATTCCACCAATAATCCAAAGCGATAGCGGTATCATCGTCACCCCATTCTATGGAATACATCCGCTGTTTGGTTTTTAACAATGACTTGCCTGCA
>JAHDCE010000559.1 GCA_020630045.1 Saprospiraceae bacterium
ATAACGAAGTGGATTTCCAAAATAACGGTTTGGCTATACTCAATTTTTCGTGATTACATCTAATACCTTTGGTCACTTGAGTTAGGTATCAACAATAAGGATATGAATATTGCCATTTTCGCTTCAGGAACCGGTTCCAACGCATGTAAAATCATGGAACACTTCGAAAATCATCCGTCCATTCGAATTGCATTGGTCATTTCCAATAAGTCCGATGCCGGAGTGTTGGAAGCAGCGACACGTTTCGGGGTGCCGACAAAAGTGATTTTAGGCCGTGAATGGAGGGAAAAAGACCTAGTAACTAATATTTTAGAAAATTTTAATATCAATTTCGTCGTATTGGCGGGTTTTTTGTTACTCGTCCCTAGATATCTGGTCGAAAGGTATAGAGGACATATGGTAAATATCCATCCTGCCTTACTGCCTGATTTCGGAGGCAAAGGCATGTATGGAATGAATGTCCATCGAGCGGTTAAAGCCTCGGGAAAGACCGAATCTGGTATGACAATTCATTTTGTCAATGAACGTTTTGATGAAGGGGAAATCCTATTCCAAGGAAAATGTACCCTAGGAATTGATGATACCCCGGAAGAAATAGGGCACAAAGTTTTGGCCCTTGAACATCAATATTTCGCCCCTGTCATAGAACAGGTCATTTTGGATTTAAAACAGTCAAACTAAGCATTATGAGAATAAGTAAAAATTTCCTTTTCATCTTTTGCCTGATGATGCCATTTTTTGTAAATGCCCAAGACAGCTACAAAAAATTAGCGAAGATGGGAGAACAATTACTGAAAGATGGAAAACTCATCGAAGCCGGTGAAAATTACCTCAAAGCTTGGAAACTAAAGCCCAAGAAATCCGAGTACGCATATATGGCCGGCCACGCTTTCTACTTGGCCAAGGATTACAACAAGGCCGCTGCTGCCTTAGAGCCCGTAAAGGACATGAACGGAAACTTTGAAAAGGTAGGGTATGAATATGCGAGAGCCCTTAAGCAATCCGGTAGATATGAAGACGCGGAAAAGGAATTCGTTTATTTTCAAAATGCCTACAAGGGTAAGGATTTTGAAAAAATGAATCAATTGGTTCAAAATGAAATCCTAGGATGTCAACTTGCCGTCCAGACTCCTCTCAAATCTTCTGGCGATTGGGATTTCAAACACTTAGGAGCTAATGTCAATTCAGATGCGATGGAATATGCTCCGGTTCCTTTTGTGGATGGGGTGATTTATTATTCATCAACCGTTTCCGGAACATCAAAAATCTATATGAGCCAAAGGATGGGTGGTGCTTGGCAAGAAGGAAAAGTCAGCGAAACCATCGAAAAATTGGTTTCAAAGACACACTTCGGAAATGGATGTTTGACTGCTGACAATAAACGTTTCTATTTCACTCAATGTGAAGACTTGGACAAATTGAATGTAAGATGTGATATCTACGTGATGGAATCAAAAGGCAAAGAATGGAGTGATCCCGTAAAATTGCCGGAATACATCAATGCACCCAATGCCTCCAATACCCATCCTTATGTTTTTGTAGATGGAAAAATCGAATACTTATACTTCGCTTCCAATCGTGAAGATGGAAAAGGGGGAATGGATATTTGGTATTCAAAAAGAGATGCGGCAAGCACTTCTTATGATTATACCTTCCCTCAAAACCTGGGAAGTAAGATTAATACACCGGGCGATGAATTGAGCCCTCATTACGATGTCAAAAAGAGAATATTATATTATTCCTCGGATGGGGCTATCGGATATGGTGGTTTGGATGTCTTCCGTGCCGAAGGCAAGGAATTCAATTGGAGTAAAGTCAAAAATATGGGATTCCCATTCAATTCCAGAGCTGACGATTGGCACTTTGTGCTCCAAGGAGTCGATGATAACGGTTTTCTAGTGTCCAACCGCCTTTGGGATTTGGATAAATTGACCACAAATCACACTGATATTTTTTCCTTCCGGAAAAAAACAGGAAAATGGAAAATCGCACTTTCTGTAAAAGATGGCTCCGGTAAAGGAGTGGATGGCGCTAAAGTCAATTTGTATGAGAAGTCCGAAATGGGACAAAAACGATTGATTACTTCTCAAAAAATCATTGAAGGCAGTATTGAATTGCCCTTGATGCCGAGTAGAAAATATTTAGCCGAAATCGAAAAGTCAGGATACAAGACCAGTTCCGTCAATTTTAATACGGATGGGAAAGTCCCTAATACCATATTTGAAACGGTAAACCTAGGAGGAGCCGGTGTAGCTTCTACTCCCGTACTTCCTCCAAAACCTATTACAGAACCTACAAAACCTGTGGTAGAGCCACCGGTCACGGAGCCAAGCAAACCAGTGGTGACGCACACGCCAAGCGAGCCGTCCAAGCCGGTCACGGAGCCTAGCAAACCCGTGGTGACGCACACGCCCAGCGAACCGTCCAAACCGATAACAGAACCGTCGTCTAAGCCAATGGTACCATCCCATTCTACTAGCGAACCTTCAAAACCTGTCGTTTCGGAACCGGTAGTGACACATACTCCGTCATCACCTTCCAAACCGCCGGTAACTTGGCCGACAAAACCGGAAGTGACAACACACACGCCCAGCGAACCTTCCAAGCCTGTTTCTTCCGGAACGGTTGTTTCTTCACATCGAGACCCTGTCCATTCTTCAAATGGTAGTGTGTCGGAATATCCGAAATTCAACAGCGATTCTAGACCGGTAGATCATAGTTCGACATCAAGTGGCGGAGGCTATACTTCTACTCCTGCGAATACAGGTAGTAATGTTCAGTCCGGATATTATTTCAAGGTTCAATTGGAAGCGGTCGCCAATTTTAGAACATCAAAGTATGACAGTTATTCAGATCTTGGTATGGTAGAGTCCGAATTCGTTGATGGAAAGAATCTATATCGAGCCCTTTTGGGTAATTACGATACCAAAGACCAAGCTTTAATTATCATGGAAGAAGTGAGGAGCCGAGGCAAATATGTCCGTGCTTATATGGTATTGTATAAAGATGGTATGAGAGTAGGAAGAAGAAACCCATAATAATTAGATGTTATCGCGAAAAATTGAGTATAGCCCAACCGTTATTTTGGAAATCCACTTCGTTATTCCCC
>JAHDCE010000560.1 GCA_020630045.1 Saprospiraceae bacterium
TGCCTTATTTCAATATCAAACGCTCAAAACGCATCCAAATTCATCTTTGAAAAGGTGAACGTTATCGACATAAAAACAGGTGATATCCTTCCGGAAAAATATGTTTTCGTCGAAAACGATAAAATCATAAAAATATCCGATTCCCCGAAAGGGAAAAAAGGATATCGGCGCATCAAAGCCCAAGGCAAATACCTGATGCCCGGCATGATGGATGCCCATGCGCATCTCCCCGGCCCGCAAGGATTGGACATGCCCATGGACGACTATCTACTGATGCAAGCCGCCAATGGCGTTACCTCTCTCCGCTGTCTACGCTTTGAATCCGAATACATCGAAATCCCCGATCGAATCCGCAAGGAAAACCTGATCGCTCCGAACTTACTACTAAGTCCTCCGGTCATTTCCGTTCGTGGAAACATGGACTACACCGAAGTCGACAGACTCTTTAAGGAATACAAAGAAGCCGGTTATGCACAAATCAAATACATGTCGGGCCTCAATCCCGCCACTCACAAATCCATTTGCCGGAAGGCGGAAAAAAATGGAATGCCCGTAGTAGGACACCTTCCTGGATACTTGGGTTTGGATGTCGCCTTGGAAAACGGACAAAAAGGAATCGAACACTTCAATCAATATTCGGATTTATACGGCGATGACAATACCGAACTCATATCTTACATTCAAAAAACCAAGGAGAAAAACATCTTCAATTGCCCGACTATAGATTGGTATCGGATACACAATTATTGTATCAAAGACATCAAACCCACACTCAACCAAAGGGCCGGACTTGAGTTCTTACCGGACTCACTCCTATTCAAATGGAACAGATATATTGATGAACTCATCCTACAAAAAGACCATAAAGGTGTCAAGGAAGATATCAGGGTGGAAGTATTGCGCTTGTTCCATGAAAATGGAGCGCCCTTGCTCGTCAGCCCGGGCGACGGTACGTTCATCGTTCCCGGATTCGGCATGCTCGAAGAGATGAAAATCTATCAAATGGCAGGGATGGACAATCTTTCCATCTTACAAGCCGCCACCATCAACGGCGCTAAATTCTATGATGATGAAAACATATTCGGCTCGGTGGAAGTCGGCATGAGAGCCGACTTGGTTCTCCTTGACGGAAATCCCTTAAAACAACTGGAAGCCGTACGCCAAATCGCCGGCGTAATGGTAGCCGGTGAATGGTCGTCAAAAAAAGACTTGGACAAGGCTTTAGAGGAAATTAAAAGAAAGTAACTCTCTCATGAGTATTACAGACCCATATATCAGAAATACTTATTCCAATTTTATGCTTCCGCTGTAGCGGAACGACGAACCGGGATTTCCCGGTTCGTATTGGAATAAGAAAACCTAGTTCATCCCCGGTCGCCAAGTGATTTTTCGCATACGGATACTCTTAGGTGTCACCTCCAAATACTCATCTTCCTTGATGTATTCCAAGGCTTCCTCCAAGGAGAAAATGATTTTTGGAGCGAGCTTAGCAGCGGCATCGGAACCGGCAGCACGCATATTGGTCAACTTTTTCCCCTTGATGACATTCACATCCAAATCCCTTGAACGGGTATATTCACCAATGACTTGTCCCTTGTAAACCGGATCGCCGGGGCCGACGAAAAATTTACCTCTATCTTGTAATCTATCCAAGGCGAAAGCCAAGGCTTGCCCAGCTTCCATCGACACCAAAGAACCCTTGAGTCGGGACGGAATTTCTCCGACAAATGGAGCGAACTCCTTAAAACGGTGAGTCATGACCGCTTCACCTGCCGTAGCGGTCAAAACGTTGTTCCGCAGACCGATCAATCCACGAGAAGGGATGTCGAATTCCAAATGCTGAACATCGCCCTTCGGCTCCATGATATGAAGTTGCCCCTTGCGCTGGGTCGCCAATTCGATGACCTTTCCGGAATAGGCTTCCGGGACATCCACGACCAATGTTTCGATCGGCTCACATTTCACACCATCGATTTCCTTGATGATGACTTGAGGTTTTCCGATTTGCAACTCATATCCTTCTCGGCGCATCGTTTCTATCAAAACGGACAAGTGGAGAATACCACGTCCATATACATTTAATTTGTCTTCCGACTCGGTGTCTTCTACGCGTAGCGCCAAGTTCTTTTCCGTTTCCTTATACAATCGCTCACGGATATGGCGAGAGGTCACGAACTTTCCTTCTTGACCAAAAAATGGCGAAGTATTGATGGTGAACAACATACTCATGGTCGGTTCATCCACCTCGATACGCGGCAAAGCTTCGGGAGATTCCAGGTCTGCGATGGTATCACCGATGTCGAAACCTTCAACCCCCATGATAGCACAGATATCACCGCTGCGGACTTTATCTACCTTCGTCTTACCCAAACCTTCGAATACATATAATTCTTTGGCTCGGATTTTTTTGGTCACACCATCTTTTTTACAAAGCATATAATCCTGATTGGCGACCAAGTCACCACGATAAATACGTCCGATAGCGATACGTCCTTGCCAAGTAGAGAAGTCCAAGGAAGTGATTTGCATTTGAGGTGTACCCTCACGATATGGCGCTTCCGGAATCCTTTCGATTACGGCATCCAACAACGGCAAGATATTATCCGTTTTCTCATTGGGACTGGTACTCATCCATCCATATTTGGAAGAACCGAAAATCGTCGTAAAGTCCAATTGTTCCTCGGTAGCGTCCAAGTTGAACATCAACTCAAACACCTCTTCCTGCACTTCCTCCGGACGACAATTTTCTTTGTCCACTTTGTTGACGACTACAATAGGAGTCAATCCCAATTCCAATGCCTTGCCCAATACGAACCGAGTCTGCGGCATCGCACCTTCAAAAGCATCTACCAACAGTAAGACACCATCCGCCATCTTCAACACCCGCTCCACTTCTCCACCGAAATCGGCGTGACCGGGGGTATCGATGATATTGATCTTGACGCCCTTGTACTCTACGGAAACGTTTTTCGACAAGATGGTAATACCGCGCTCTCGCTCCAAATCGTTGTTATCGAGAATCAACTCACCTGTTTCCTTCCTTGTATCCAATATCTCCGCTGCTTGTATAATCTTATCAACCAAGGTGGTTTT
>JAHDCE010000561.1 GCA_020630045.1 Saprospiraceae bacterium
ATTTGATGTAATTTTGCCATACTCCAAGGCCGCAGTCCACTAGGATAAAGGGAGTATTGTTCCAAGAAATAAGAAAGGATGAACTAGGGGCTCCTCGAAGTACATTGGATGTGCCGTTTCCGACTCCCAGGCAGGTGATTTTAATAGAGGTGGTCATGGGGTTGTTTAAAAAAAGTTTTTTATATATAATGTCGAATAACATTAAAGTTCAAATTATTGAGATGGGATTTCAATAATTGAGTACCTGCTTTTTCTTCCGGAAATAAAGTAAGTGGTTCCTCCTTTATTTTAAAAAAGAACTTGGCTTTGGATTTTCCGGTAAATAGCGTTCCTTGTTTAATAACGATACATTTTACCTCCTCCTTATTCCATTTTTTGACCCATTTGCCCTTACGGGCGAATTCGTCCAAATTGTCGATAACCTTATTGATTTTTTGTTGGGATTTATTTTTGGCGAATGTATCAAACATGCCGGAGAGTTTATTTGATATCCATTGGTTGGCGAGACCGCCTACGAATCCGGTAATCCCTTCTACGAAATCCAATGCAACCCCTACACCCGAAAAAACGGATTGGACGACTTCGGAATAATTACTACCCGTTTCCACCAAATACAAAGCGTTTTCAGTGAGAATGATTTGATATTGCCGTTTGGTATTTTTACCGGCAAGGCTATACCAATTTGGAATAATGAAAATGTCTTTCGTCTTCAATTTTTAATAACTTCCATGATAACGTCTCATGAACCATTCGAAACTCAACAAGGCAAGTAGGACGAAAAATATCCATTTCAAATTAATGACAGATCTTGTTTTTAATGTAGAATACATCACTGGTTTCACCTGTCCGGATTGAGTGATAATGGCAGGTAAACTATCCAATTCTCCGGGGCTGATGACTTGTCCGCCAAATTGGGTCGCCAATACCCGGAGCATGGCGTGGTCGGCAGTGGTTTCGAATCTTTCCAATTGAACCGGTCTTACACTGAATTTACCGGTATAAGTCAACTGTTGTCCATTGGAGTTGACGGTTCCTTTGAAAGTATAATTTCCGGGAGGGAAAAAACCGGCGTTCAATGTGTATGAACGATTGGTCTTATTAAATGTATAAGTGAAATTTTTTCCTTCGCTGTTGGTAATGGTCAATCCGGCATCCGGGTCATTGATGAGTTCGTAGCTCTGGTTGTACAATTCTGCGTCAAGCAGGACAGGTTCATTTTCATTAAAAATGTTTTTGGCGACGCTGATGCGGAATTTCCTTTTATCCTCCTTGAGCGTTAAGTATTGGATGGTTTTACCCATCATCTCATCAAAGATTTCATGGTTTTGGTGTTGTAAGAAGTCGAACAACCTCCACTTCCAAATCCCTTCTGCGGAAAGGACGCCGATTTTTATTTTATTCACCTCACCGACGGCCAACAGTGGATATTTGGTATCCACCGAGCCGATTTTTTGATACAATAAAACTTGTGCGTCAGGTGCGGAGGAATATTCCCCGAAAGGGGAAAGTAGGGGAGGGAACTTGGGGAGTTGGCCGACCAACCGCTCATCCAAAGTGAACAAGTTGAAGTTGGGGTCTACCAGTGCTTGGATTTCATTACTGGCGGCGGTTCCTCCCGATATCTTGGTGATGGGTTGGACTTTTCCGATTTGGTTGATGTCGGATTGCATACCAATGACATATAACCTCGGAATATCCTTGTCATACAATGTTTGCAGTATGCTGGAAGCGGGTTGCGTCTTACTAGGAAGCTGGTGTAGTACGACAAAGTCATACGCGGCGACATTGGGATTGGGGTTGGTGGCATATTTTACATCCACCTGGTAATTCTTGTTTTTAAGAATACTTGTTTTTAAAGCTGAAATATCGGGGTGTGGACTATGTGCTAGAATCAATATCTTTTGTCGGGCGTCCAAGACATCGACGAATATATCTTTGGTGTTGTTGATGGTGGTCGCTTCGCCCGGGACTTTGGTTAAAGAGATGCGGTAACGTTGAACGCCCGCCGCATCCGCATCCAAGATGATTTCTTTGGTGGTAAAGAAGTCGTTTCGATTGATCGAAATGTTTTCGGTGGCGAGCTTCCTGAGTTTACCTCCTTCTACTTTGCTGACGATGAGGTTGGTGGCCGAAGCCGTGCAGTTCCTTGCGGAAATATCTACTTGGATGGTGAATTTGTCTCCTAGGTAAGCGATTTTGTTGTGAAATACCCTTTTTACGATTAAATCCCTACTGGGTGTCGTGTCTCCCATAGCGATGGCGTACACCGGTGCGGATAATTTGGCGCCCGTATATATCGGATTGCTCCCTTCATTGTAAATTCCGTCAGAAGATAGGATGACCGCTCCTAGGTTTTGACCGGTAAATCGATCATAAATTTCCGTGAGTAATTCAGAAATGTTGGTCGATTTGTCATCGAATTTAAAATCCATTCCTTCCTTGACTTCTTCTCCGAATGAGAATGACTGGAGCTCATAATTTTCTCCTAGGATGGATTCCAAGTTTTGGATGGCTTGTACATAGGCGGTTGAGTCCTCCTTTTTCATATCTGTCATAATGGACTCGGAGTGATCTTGTGCCAGAATCACCACCGGTTTTTTGGTTTCGGTGACGAAAGACTTGAGTAGTGGGGACAGTAGCAAAAGACAGATAGTCGTAACGGATAAAAATCTGAAAATACCTAGCAGGATATTCAGCCATTTTGATTTATCGCGGAACGCGGTGTTTCGAAAATACAGCGCGACTGCATAGATAATGCCGGCAAGAATGCAAAGTGCAACGAACCAAGTCGGATATTGGAATGCGATATTCGTCAATTCAGGTCAATTTTTTCCCCGGAAGGGGGAGAATGAAGGATGCTAAAAGGCATCATGATGTAAACAAACAGCAAATATATTTTTTACTAGGGACAGGTTCAAGTTATACTTGGAATTAAGTGGGGCGAAATAGCAAGACAGAAATTATAAACCACTTAATTCCGAGTATAATGCTTGATAAACTTCCTACTTTATATCAAAAGGAGTTCCAATATGAATTTGTTTTGCACGAGGCTCATTTTTTCTTTTTTCTTTTCCACTCGTTGTAACGATTG
>JAHDCE010000562.1 GCA_020630045.1 Saprospiraceae bacterium
GTCGGTTTTTCTTATCGGCTGCTAGGAGAAACTTACATGGACAAGGGGGATTTGGACAAGGCTAGCGAATATTTGAAAAAAGGTCTGGTCATCAATATCCGCGATTTCAAATTGAGAGGTAAACCACGGTACAGAGGGTTGCCGATTACGACCCTGTTGAGTTTGGCCAAGTTGAATTTGCTCCAAGGACGACATGATTTTGCCTTGACTTATACCGGCCAAGCACGCGAATATTTGATAGATGATGATGTTTATCAAATCAAGATAAATCTGCAAGAAGCCAAAATTCAAAGGTCAAAACGCAATTATGAAAAAGCGGCTTCATTATGCGAAGATGCCTTGGTTTTTTCCGATCGATTGATTGGGCGTCAATCCACACAGTCGGCAATGATTTTACTTTCTTTAGGCAGAATTGCCGCCGGTAAGGGCGATTTCGAGCTTGCCGAAACTCATTTTAAGGAAGCTGGTGGCCGCTTGGAAGTAGAAGTGAATCCGAACGAAATTTTACCCACCAATCCTTCTTTATTAATTGAAGTATTAGTGGCTCGGGCCGAAAACAAATGGGCGATGGCCCAAACCGGACTGCCCGGAGCGACAACCGAGGAAGCTTTTCTCCTAGTGGAACAAGCTGAAAAACACTTGTCCGATTTGCGTGCTTCCATGTTGGATATGGATGACAGGAGAACATTGGCGGAGCGGTCGTTTCAAGTTTATGATTTAATCGTTAGGTTGTTGGCTCATCAATACAAACAGCAACAGAACCCGGAAATTCTTAAGGCACTTTTCCATGTGATGGAGAAAAGTAAATCCCGGATTTTAGCAGAGCGAATGATGGCGGCCAAGCTTCGTGCCGAAGGCAATCTTCCCCCCGAAGTCGTACAGGAGAGAAGTACCAAATTGTACAAAATCAAAAACCTAAAACGAGCTTATGACAAAATTTCCGACAAGGGAGGAAATGAAGGGAAAGAAATGCTTATTGAACTCAATCGTTCTAGGGAGGAATTCAATAAATTCCTGGTGTCGATAGAGAAGAAATACTCGGAATTCGAACATGATCGGTTATGGGTAGAACCACTGGAGTACAATCGCTTCGACCCTTATGACAATGAGGCTTACCTTCATTATTTCGTTGGAAATGACAAGTTATATGTCTTGGTATTGGAGGGGGAGGATATGGAGTTGGTTGAAATACCTTACTTCGAAGATTTGAAAAAGCAGGTGGAAGAATTTCGGGAAGGTATTTTGGGTTATCATCTTTCTTCCGAAAAAACGCAAACGAACTATCAAAAATATGCCGAGTTGTACCAAAAAAGAGCCCTTGGTTTATATCGTCAGTTACTAGAGCCTGTCCTAGAAAATATTCAAGCTGAAGAATTGGTAATCATTCCCGATGCCACTATCGCATATGTACCTTTTGATGCCCTTTTATTGAGGGAACCCGCTCAAGGGGCATCCTTTTCTTCTTATGATTACGCCATTCAAAAATATCGATTTACCTACTGTTATTCACTGACAAGTAGACGATTGATGCGGAGGGTTACTGAAAGGCATTCGAGTACCTTGATTGTGGTTCCCGAATTCGGGGATGGGACATTCGAAGATTTGAAATTCAGTCGGGAAGAGGCGGCATATATCGATAGGTTTTCGGATACCGAGTTGCTACAAGGAGAATCGGCGTCGCTTCATAACTTCAGGGCGTCGGCAAGTTCTTTCAACATCATTCATCTTTCCACACATGCCAAAATGGATGGTAATAATCCGGAAAATAGTTTTGTCGCTTTTGGTCAAGATAAGGGAGAACGATTATATCTCTCAGATTTGGAAACCATGGATTTAAATGCAGAAATGGTGGTGCTCAGTGCTTGTGAAACCGGATTCGGAAAACTGACGAGAGGGGAGGGCGTCCAGAGTTTGGGAATCGGCTTCGCTTGTGCGGGGGCTAGGTCGGTGACTTCGTCCTTGTGGTCTGTAAATGATGCTACAACCTCGGATTTGATGCAAGGCTTTTATTCATTTTTAGAAAAAGAAATGAATAAGGATGAAGCTTTACACGCCGCTAAGTTGGAATACTTGGAGTCTGCTGATAACAACAAATCCCATCCTTATTACTGGAGCGCATTCATTTTTGCAGGAGATGAGAGCCCGGTAAAATTCGGGAATTCTATTTTGAATAGTTATTCTCAATACATATTGTATTTTTTGCCTATGCTTCTGTTATTTGGAGTTGGATTCTTCCTTTTTAGGAAGAAAAAATGAAAATTTAATGTTGGACGGTCAAGGGAAGAAATATAATTTATTCCTCTAGAATCTTTTTCTTGCAATCATTTACCTATATTTGATAAGGTTATTTTGGGGATTTTGTGACTTTACGATGTATTAAAATTTTTGATAATGCACATTGTTTTTATTGTCACGAATTTCTGTCCTCAACTCAAGTGACTTACTCCTTCTCCTTCAAGTTAAAGGAGGAGATGCCAACTAAACTCAAAACAGATAATCGTCAAAAGCGACGGCTATTAAACCGACAAACATAATTTTGGAACTATGACTGACTCTCCAATTTTTTACTTTTTGGGATTGATGTGTATAGCTCTATTCCTCCCGGGATGTGTTGATGAATATTCTAACGATCCATATCGTGAATGTGGCATTGACTCTCCATGCTTGGTTTATTCCGACGAAGGCGGGACCATAGAGAATTATTGCTATGATGGCCAGTGGCAACCGGACACCGAGTTAACGGACGACCAATGGACGTTGCTTGGGCTGGGTATGGGAACTTCAACTGATGGACTAGATGGCAATCGGGTATTGGCGATCAGGGTATATCCAAATCCGGTTGAAAAAATTGTAGCCATGCAAATTTTGACCGATGGTCCATTACTGGTAGATTTGGCCTTGACGACCTACAGTTGTCATCCGATTTTGATATGGAGAAATGATGTAGTGCTAGGAACAGGAACCAATTTGCTACAATTCGATATCAATGAATTGCCCGAAGGGTTTTATGGCCTGATTTACGCCTTCCACAATCAAGATGAAAGGAATGTGGCTACCGGCTTTGGATTGCTAGAACGATCTAA
>JAHDCE010000563.1 GCA_020630045.1 Saprospiraceae bacterium
CCTACTGCGAAAATCCGCCGCATGGACTATATGATTACTTTTGGACGGGTACTTATAAGGTGTCCCTTACGGGAATGTCTTCAATATTAGGGCTATGGTCGTATTCTACTGTCCAACCGGCTTCTTCCACCATAAATTCGATGATTTCTAACATGGAATTGCCTTGGGCAATAGCACTTTCCAATAAGCCGCTTTCTAATGCTTTCTCTTCAATATGACGCTTCGCTTCTTGGTTCAATTCCGTCAACTCCTCTTTGTTGAAAGCGTTGAAATAACTTTCCTGCATATCAAAGTACTCCAAATCGTGATCGATGGAAATGATGCTTGGATCCGGTATATTGCTAATTCGAATCACCTTCCGTTGATGATCCGCTTTGATTTCCATGGCTTCCATATCGAATCCCGCCGATACCTTCGCCGTCACCTTGACAATCGCCTTCTTGGTAAACTTGAAATCAGTGGGCATGGGTAAGTATAAACGAACACCACGCTTGTTGTCTTTATGGATATAAAACTCGGTGAAATAGCCTTCAGTGGTTACCAACTTCGAGACGTTTTTGATACGTTCCAATAAGACTTGGGATTCTCGCTCTACGGTTCCTCCTCCTTGGTTGAGCCACAAGTAAACAAACAATCCTCCCCCTGCGAATGCCAAAGCGAATAATAGGCCGGCGACAATACTTCTTGTTTTCATGGAATATGTAAGATTTGTGTCCAATAACGAATTCGATTCAACATTTATTTAAAAAGTATTGAACCCGTTTTGAATATAACATCTAATATTACACATTGCAGCCGGGAACAGTTGCATTATTCCCCTTCCGGGAAATAAAAAACGGGAATGCGGCGACCGCCGCATTCCCGTTTTCCGAAAGGAAAAAATGAGTTTATTGAACAAACATCTTTCTTACCATCATTCCTTCTTTGGTAGAGAGTTTTAACCAATACATACCAGCAGCCAATCCCGATGGGATTTCAAGTTCTTCCAAATTTTCCCCTTCTCGGATGGTTCCGAATGAAGTAGCCAGGATGACCTGTCCTTGTAAATTCACCAACTCAAGCGCCGCATTATTTACAGTTTGCGGTGCAGTAATTGAGATTTGAGCGTGGTCGGTGACGATATTCGGGTTGATGCTCAATGTATATCCTAGTGTTTCCAAGTCCTTGGATGAATTCGTGAAATCACTCGTAGAATTCACATTTACGAATTTTAAATCACCTCCTTCATCTTCCCAAATTACCGCAATTACTTTTTGCTGGGACAAATCGACATCCCCTTCCTCCAATGTAGTGGAAAATGAAACTTCGGTTCCCATAGAAACGGCTCCCGAATTAATCAAAATCGGCACATTACCATTGGCTCCTTTCGTCAATACAAGTGGATGGGGGACTTCTCCGGTCTGACCGGATTGTGTTCCCATGATACCATCTTCAAGGAGATATATACCGACAGAAAAGTCACCCGTGGTACTTTGGAAAAACTTGACTTTGCCTTCAACTGTAAACGAACCCATACCGTCTGAAATCGCGGTAAAACCTACGCCTGCAACAGGAGGTGTCATGTATGCGAGGTCGATTTGTTCTTGTACTTCTGTACGTTTCGTATCCATGTTTGAAGGAGAGGCTCCTACGTTTTGCGTACCCAAAAAGAATTGGGGTTGGCCGAACGGATTGAGGTAGTCGGTCCAAACGTCTGCTGTCGGATTGTTATAGGTGCCGCTATGGTGACAACCCAACAATATTGCTTTGTCAGAATTGTCGGCTCGCAAGTCTTCGAAAAAATCCCAGCCCCAAGAGCCACAATTTGGACACCAGGAAGCTGTAACTTTGGTGACCAGGGATTTTTGAACCTCCGGTACATTCTGAGCCTGAACCCCTAAAAATATTGCAGTAAATAAAATTGATGTAATTAATTTTTTCATGAAAGTTATTTTGGAATGAAAAATAGACATTATTACGAATTGTTTTTATGAGAGCTAGAATTAGAGATTTTATTCTCAATTGATGAATGCACGGAATCTGGTAGCCGTAGCTACCATGATGAGTACATGAAGAAGAGTGAGGATGAAAGATCAATTATAGCCATACAATCTAATTCGTAATAATGTCTAATAGTTGATACAAAAGTAAAAGGTGCTTTATTTTTGAAAAGACGTTTCTCGGACAACAACCCAAAGTTGTTTTAATTTTTTCGATTTATCGGATGTTCGAATAAAACCAATGTACAATAACTAGAACCGCCGGGATGAAAATGTTTTTCAAATCCCTCGTTTCATACACAAATCATTTATTAATCGGCCTCAAGGCGAAATATAATTCGCCGTTAAAAAGCAGTAGGTTTTTCCCATTGAAAAAGACTGCCGGTAGTTGGGTTTAGTTGCCGGAAAACCATACATTTGCACCGAATTTTAAGGAGGAAGCAATCTGTTCTCCATTATCTCATCAATACACAATAGAGACTATGGCTAATGTCGGTCAAATCAAGCAGATTATCGGTGCGGTAATCGATGTGTCTTTTCCGGATTCAAATTTGCCGGACATATTGAACGCCTTGGAGGTGAAAAAACCGAATGGCGAATCTTTGATTCTTGAATGTCAACGCCACCTAGGTGAAGACTCCGTTCGTACCATTTCTATGGAGGCGACAGATGGTCTTACCCGTGGAATGAAAGTCGTCGATTTAGGTCGTCCGATTTCTATGCCGGTAGGTAATCGGATCAAAGGACGTTTGTTCAACGTAGTAGGAGAAGCGATTGACGGAATCGGAGGTATCGAAAAAGACGATAACGTTTATCCGATCCACCGTAATCCTCCAAGATATGAGGAGCTTTCCACTGAAACGGAAGTTCTTTTTACAGGTATTAAAGTAATCGACTTGATCGAACCATATCCGAAAGGTGGTAAGATTGGTCTCTTCGGTGGTGCCGGTGTAGGTAAAACCGTATTGATTATGGAGCTGATTAACAATATCGCCAAAAAATACGAAGGTATCTCCGTTTTCGCCGGTGTAGGTGAGCGTACTCGTGAAGGATTTGCTTCGTGAGATGTTGGAATCCAACGT
>JAHDCE010000564.1 GCA_020630045.1 Saprospiraceae bacterium
TTAGAAAAAGTGCCCTTTTTGGGTTACATTTTTGGGCAAGCAAAAATGTAACATCCACCAGGCAATGGAACGAGTGGCTAACGGATATTCACCAAGGACTTTCTTGGAAAATGATGTAGAATGTGCAATTTGTTATACACACTATGCTCTTCATTGATATCAACTCCAATTCATTTTTTCCGGCATATTGGCGATGACCTCAAAATGGCTGCCCTTGTCAGAAAGAGCCGTTTGCCAAAGCGATCTGGCATCTGCATCAAAGAGGTAGGTATCTTCCATTTCACCGATGACCCAAGAGCCCAATTGCAGTTCGTCGCGGAGTTGTCCGGGCGACCAGCCTGAATATCCAACGAAAAAGCGAATGCTTTCCGAAAGGATCACTTTGGATTCCATTAAGGATTTGAGTTGGTCGAAATTTCCGCCCCACCAGACGCCTTCACATACTTCCTGGCTGCTTTCCAGCAAATCGCCACAATTGTGAATATAATGAATTGTATCTGTTTGGACAGGCCCACCAAAAAATACGTGGTTGGTCACTTCGGGAAAATTGGCGAGCAAATCATTCAAGGGAATGTTGAGGGGTTTGTTTAGGATAAACCCTACCGTTCCGTCATCATCAGAATGATCGCAAACAAGCAATGATGCCCGTTTGAAATTGGAATCCTCCATAAATGGTTCTGCCAATAGTAATGTCCCCGTTTCAATTTCAATTTTTGAGTAGTTCATAAGTATAGGTTTAATTGTTAGGAATTATCCGGCGGTACAATAACCCATCTTTTATTGGTTCTTCGTTTCTATTGTTTAAGAAACGAAATAAAATCGGAAAACGCATCCACATTTTTGAATTGTGGAAAAAAAAGATGTCCGGTTCAAGACATGCCTGATATTTTCAAGTCGGGGAGTAGTGCTGATGGTATAGCTTCAAAATGTGTTCAAAACAGAATACCAAATGAATGAATGCATCCAAAAGGTGAGCCTATAATGACAAGTTTAAGGGAGGAATGAAGATGTTTTGTGACAAGGATATTGTCTTAATTAAAGGGAGTAGTAATCCTAATTTAGAAAATAAAATTGAAACTTACAAGACATCGGTAGGAAATTTTCTATCAATTCTTCTGATAAATCCGCGAATGACTTTGCCTGTTCCCCCCACCTCGACCATTTGCTCGATACCATCTCCGATCATGTTCTGCATGGTTTGAGTCCATTTGACCGGGGAAGTGAGTTGTGCGATAAGGTTTTCCTTGATGGTCGTCGGATCAGTCTCGGGTTTCGCGGTTACATTTTGATAAATCGGACAAATGGGATTGGCGAATTCAGTCGCTTCAATCGCGGTTTTCAATTCCGCTTCAGCGGGAGCCATCAATGGGGAATGGAAGGCACCGTGAACAGGCAAAATGATAGCACGTTTCGCTCCGGCTTCCGTCAACTTTTCAACGGCTTGTTCTACACCCGGAATCGATCCCGAAATCACCAATTGCCCGGGACAATTGTAGTTGGCGGCTACTACCGTTTCCGGAATGGAGTTGCAGATTTTTTCAATGACAGCGTCTTCTAATCCTACGATAGCAGCCATTGTGCTTTTGACAGCTTCGCAAGCCTTTTGCATCGCTTCGGCTCTTCCTTGGACAAGGCGGAGTCCTGAGCTGAAAGTCAGGCATTTGTTGGCGACCAATGCAGATAATTCTCCTAGGGAATGTCCGGCTACGGCACTAGGAGAAAAATCGTCTCCCGCCATCATGATTTTAATAACAGAATGGAGGAAAACCGCCGGCTGTGTAATCCGTGTCTCTTTCAATTGTTCCTCGGTTCCTTCGAACATGATATCCGTAATGTCAAAACCTAAAATTTCATTGGCTTTATCGAAATATTCCTTGGCGACAGGAGAAGTATCATACATATCTTTTCCCATTCCTTGGAACTGGGAGGCTTGCCCCGGAAAAACGTAAGCTGTTTTCATTTTGTAGTCGGTTTTGATTTTCGGTAATTATTCGCCTAGATATTCTGCGAATATGTTTTCGGTTTCGAACAATTTGACGGAATGAAGTCGGGCGCCGAAGCCGGCAATGTCTTCTTCAATTTCTTGCCAAATCAGGACGACTAGGTTTTCAGTAGTCGGCTGCATGCCTTTTGGAATGAAATCAACGTCAAGGTTAAGGTTGCTGTGGTCGAGTTTTTCAATGACCTTTTCCTTCAGGATTTTACTGAGTTCCTTGACATTCATGATGAATCCCGTTTCCGGATCGGGTGTGCCTTTAACTGTGACATATAAATCATAGTTGTGTCCATGCCAATTGCTGTTGGAACACTTGCCGAATACCTCACGGTTTTTTTCTTCACTCCAATGTTCGACCCACAACTTGTGAGCCGCATTGAATCTTTCCCTCCTTGTCAGATGTACAATGGCCATCTTCTATTCATCTTAATTTTATATGTTGACACCTCCTCTTTGAAAGTTAGGCGAAACCCGTCCTTTTCTAAAAAGGTGTGCAAAAATACGAATTGGTTTTGATTTCAAACAAGTTCCCGGAATAGATGTTATCACGAATTTTTTTTAGCCAATCAACCGAAAGGGAAAATAATGGACCATTCATCTATTCATTTCCGACTATTGTCGGGATTCCGATTGAAAATTTGGCGAATTGGTTAATTTGCGGAGTACTTGTCTGAAACAGAAAGCAGACCTTCAACATACCCTGAATGGAAAGAGATTACAAAAAAAAATCGGTTGTTTGGGAAAAGATGTACGCCTTCATTACAAATCGGAAGGTATACCATTCTTTATTTTGGATGATATTGGGCGGAATCATATTTTTCAGGGGATACGACTTTTGGGGAGACGCCGGATTCGTACTTGTCAATACCCTCATCGCCCTGTTTTTTTATGCAGCTCTTTTATACTTCAACCGTTTGTATTTAATTCCCCTCTACTTTTTTAAAAAACGGTTCGTACAGTACTTCGGATTGATGATGCTGAGCGTCCTCGTAATTTCCCCGATTGAAATTTTAGTATTCTATTTTCGATTCAGTGGTTTGCCGGAAGCACAATCGGGAATCA
>JAHDCE010000565.1 GCA_020630045.1 Saprospiraceae bacterium
GCCGGCCAATAAAACCACTAAATAGTAGTGATTGAGATAGTTGGTCAAGTCTATTAATTCGGTGTAGGTAAAGAGGAAAAAGAAAGCGATAATATTGACTCGATATAGGGCACCGATTGCGATACAAAAAGAAGTGATGGCAATGCCGATATATACCCAATACATTCCGGTGGCATCAAGGGGACGAACCCACTCAAAGCCTTGGAATTTGAAAAAAAATGTAGGCTCGACATATAGTTTTTCGATCCATCCTTCCAACATGAAACGAATGGCTCCAAAACACATCAAAGCTCCGAATAGAATGCGAAAGGTAATTAAGGGAGCGATGGACTTTTGATTGAAAAATAGTCGCTGTACCCTTTTCATTTTTTAATCGGAATCACTAGGGTTGTCAACATAAGTAATGGCGACACATAAGACAGAAGGCATGTCCGTTTTGATATTGACTACTTGTCTGGACAATTCATTGTAGGCGTTTTGTACATCAATCGCATCATTATCCACTGCCGTTTCCAGTGGACCTTCAATGGCATTCAATGCTGTTTGGATGGTATTGAATTGGTTGGTGATAAGGGATGCGAGCGGTGTATTTTCTTTTCGAGCTTCTACCGAATTCAGGATATCATCTAAGCCTTCGCCCGAGCCTCCTTGGAACAAATTCAGGGATGCTTGTACGCTTCGTTTTGCCAAGTCCAATGAAATGCCGGCGTATTTGCCTTCTACTTCGCTTCCTTGTGTTATGCCCAATGTCAGGATACCGGAAGGAATTCCGATCCGATCCCTTTTCGTGATTTCAAAGTTCTCGTTGAGCGCGTTGATGATGTTGCTCAGAGATGTGCCGGCGGCGGTTCCTCTATTATCTGTAAATTCGTTGATTGTAGATGCTTCGCCCCATTGTCCGGAAACCCACATTGATTTTTCAGAAATGTGGTCGATTACGTCCTTAAGATATTGGGTATAGGCTGCCGCTTGTGGTTCTGTGGTATATTTTGATAAAATCAGTGCATCATCTTCTCCTAAACCGAACAAGAGGTAATCTAAGGCAGGGAATCCGCCAAAGTAATTATCAGGAGCGTCCAGGTCGTATGTACCTGCTGTTATATTGGCTTCGATGAGGGCTTCATTGGTCGGAAAGTTATTGAGTTTAGAACGCAGTTGGATGCTCTCCGCCGGCCCGAATTCGTACTGGGCGGCCGGTTGCCAACTTTGGTAAGCCGTGATGTACAAGGATTGTAATTCATCCAAGGAATTGGCATCCAAATTGGGAAAAGTGGCATCCATTGAAGACTTGAGCGCTTGGGTGCTTGAGGCCAATTCCGCGTAAGCGGGTACAATCAAATCATTGGCGACATTATTGAGTAGGGGTGCTTGGTCGTAATCTCCGGTACAGACCAACCCTTTATCTCCTTCCGCGACACATCCGACGGATGCAAGTGCAATGGGCAAACAAAGCCATAAAAAAAATCGTCTCATCTACCTTCTTTAGATTCAGTCTAATAAAAAACAAAGGTACGATGGGACGATTTTTCTACAAATACCTAAATACTCTTATAGGTGTCTAGGGCGATACCTAACTTTAGGTATCGCATAGAAGAATCAAGCTAAGTTGTGGAAGACGGTTTGGACGTCATCGTCCTGTTCGAGTTTATCGATGAGTTCCAAGACCTCGTCAACTTGTTCGTCGGTCAATCCATCTTTAGCGTGGTTGGGTATACGTTGTAGTTCGGATTTTTCGATTTCGAACCCTGCCTTTTCGGCAGCATCCGCAAAGTTTCCGAATTCGGTGAAGGTGACTTGAATCAAGTATTTGTCTCCGTCGTCATTTTTTTCGATGCTTTCGAGACCGAAATCGATGAATTCGAGTTCGAACTCTTCCGGGTCTTCGATTTTATCGGCGGGAATGGTAAAAACTCCCTTCCTTGTAAATTGGAAATCGTGCATTCCGGAGGTTCCGAGTGATCCGTTTCCTTTGCGGAAAATAGATCTAACATTGGCTACTGTCCTTGTGGCATTGTCGGTTGCGGTTTCTACTACGACTGCTACACCGTGTGGTGCCATGCCTTCATAAACGACCTCTTTATAGTCCGCGGCATCGCGACCAGCGGCTCTTTTGATGGCAGCTTCGATGCGGTCTTTGGGCATTTGTACCGCCTTGGCGTTTTGGATGGCCCGGCGTAGCATGGAATTGTATTCTGGATCCGCTCCTCCGCCTTGTTTTATTGCGATTACGATTTCTCTACCAGCTTTGGTAAATTGTTTCGCCATGCGATCCCAGCGGGCGAATTTAGTTGCTTTGCGATATTCAAATGCTCTTCCCATTCCTGTAATAAATTCGAGTAATTTCTAGATTAAGCGCTTGGATATAATTTGTTATATCCGAGCACTTACAAATTTACAAATTCCAAACTTTGAAATCAAATTAACCTGGATTAACGACACTGCCGTATAGATCATATTCTGTGGCGTCAGTGATTTCAATTGTGGCGAAGTCGCCAATGCGTACATAATCAGTTTCTGCTTTCACCAGCACTTCGTTGTCTACTTCAGGGCTATCATATTCCGTTCGTCCTACGAAGTATTCGCCTTCTTTTCGGTCGAAAAGGACTTTTAGTCGTTGGCCCACTTTGGCTTGATTTTTTTCGAAGGAAATTTCCTGTTGGATTTCCATGATTCGGTTGGCTCGTTGTTGTTTGACTTCGGCGGGAACATCATCGTCCAAAGTCGCTCCGGGAGTTCCTTCCTCATGTGAATACTGGAACACCCCTACCCTTTCGAATCTCATTTCACGAACGAAGTTACAGAGGTCTTCGAACTCGTCTTCCGTCTCTCCCGGGAATCCGACCAAGAAGGTGGTACGGATTGCGATTTCAGGAACAACGTTGCGAGCGTGATTGATTAAATCGACTGTTTCTTCCCTAGTAATTTGACGCCGCATCCGGTGAAGGACATCATTATTGGCGTGTTGGAGGGGAATGTCAAGGTAGTTACATATCTCTTTATTGCGTTTCATGGAATCAAAAACCTCAAGTGGGAATTTGCTTGGATA
>JAHDCE010000566.1 GCA_020630045.1 Saprospiraceae bacterium
CCGGCGAGTACGTCCGGCGTAATGTTTTGCTCGGTGGACATTTTGTAAAATGCCGCAATCATACCGGTTACTGTACCAAAGAAACCGATCATCGGAGCGGCACCCGCTACCGATGCCAATGTGGAAAGATTTTTCTCTAATTTGAAAAGCTCTAGGTTACCCACGTTCTCAATAGCAGTGTGGATGTCTTCCAATGGTTTGCCGATACGCATCAGTCCTTTTTCAACGACTCGAGCTACCGGCGTATCCGTCCTTTGGCACAAAGCCCTTGCCGCTTGTATGTTTCCGGCTTGGACATTCGAACGAATATTATTCATGAAATTCTGATCTACTCTTCCTGCACGGTTGATGGACAACCATCTTTCGATGAATATATAAACGCCGACGATAGAAAGAATCAATAGCGTCGCGACAATCACAACACCCAAGGGGCCACCCGCTAAAATTAAATCGAGCAAGCTTTGGGCAGTTGAAGTTTCCTCAGCGTCACCGTTCTGAAAAAGGAGGATTGAATATTGAAACATGGTTTTGGAAAGTTTAAAGGTCGTGGGAATATTCAATGAACACTTTTGAATATTCCATGAACGTATGGTTTTGGTGAATTAGTGTTTTGATGTTGAAACTAGTTTGTTTCTCCGGATTCAGGGCTTTCCCTAATAAACCGGCTTCAAAGTAGCGGATTTTTTGATGATTTGCCAAGTGTTTGGGGAAAAATATAGTGCTATTCTAGGTTATGGATGGATTCTTGGATAACTCTTCGCATCTTCCTTCCGGAAATATCGAATTATATTTGCATCGGCAGATTTCGTTATGCCGAACTAAATCACTAGAGCTATGAAGTACACACACCTAATTTTCGCCTTGTTAATCATAGGCGTATTTTCTTGTAAAGATCGAGGTTTATCAAAAAACAATGCTGATTGTGGCACACTCGAACGCTTGTCGGCAGATGATTTTTTAGAAGCTTCTACTGAGATATATACATTGGAATCGGTCAAACAGGAGGGAGGTAATGTACTGATTGAATTGAATAGCGGAATTTCCAAAGACGCGTCTGCCAGATTGGTTTGGACCGGAGCGATACGGAAGAGTTATCCGGCACAGGCTACCGTGAAAATATTATTTGAAGGAGAAATGGGCCCCAAGGAAAAAAAACAAGCTTTTTGCTTTGACATTTCATCCATCGGAGAGTTGGCCGATCGAGTGGATATCTACTTCCTGGACGATGAGGAAATATTGCAAGCAAAATTCGAATAGATTACAATAGATGTTATCAAATCCAATGTTCTAATTGTACGGATAATGATCTTCGACGAGGAAATGCTTCAATTAGTTTTTTAGCCAGTTTTTTTACAAAATCACGTTCCTCATATTGTGCTAACAATTCTACCAATTCCGCGACAGCGGTAGCATTGGCATATCCTACATGATGATTGAGAAAATGAATGGGTAGCTCCCCGCATATCTCAAGTGTTTTGTTTCGATCGAAATGTAAAAGTGATTCGAGATGTCGTTTTAATAAGGAAAGCGATCTTCGTTTTGAAATAAAGTCAAGTAACCCGGTTTCCAGTCCTTCCTCGATCATCAAATCGCTGATGGCTATGAACTCCGAAAGAATCAGTGCGTCGTTCAATACCAGGTTGAAAAACGCTTCTGTTGTTTTTTTCCTTTTCTTTTTTTCCGTGAAGGAAATCAAGGTGTGATAATAGGAGGCTTCCCGGGTTTGCATGAATAAAACGGGGGCGAGTCTTGAAATGGTTTTGGCGTCTTTTTCTTCTAGGGCGATATCAAATAAAATCCGATCGGCTTCCCGACTAATTTGGGAAAGGATGGTCGGGTTCTTTTCCTTGGCCAAGCCGAATAATTGCTTGATGATTTGCGTTCTTTTTTCTTGTTTCGCCCAGACTAAAATCCTTGAAAATAGAAAGCGGTCGAATGCCGCTTCTTCCAAAATGGAATCTACAAGTTCCGTGTCTTTAAGTAATTCCGCAACATTGAGATGAAAGGCATTCCAAGCCCTTGTCAACGACTGACTCATAGAGTCGTCCCCTAATTGAAATCGGATGAAGGCATCAAGCTGTTGCAAATCGCCGGTCCGTTGGTAGAGGGCAATCAGCAAGGGGAAAAACGCAATGGTTTTCTCTCCGCTTCGGTATTTGAATGCTCCGGCCTGATCCGTAAAATATTTAACCGCTTCTCGTTCCAGTTCAGGCGGTAATTCCGAATTCGCCCATTGAAGCGATAGTTGAAATGCTCGATCCACACGTTCGTTGAGATGGCTTCCGTATGCATTCCACGTAAGTGGGGTCACCTGTTCGATGACATTGCATAAAATAGCGAATGATTCAGCGTAAAATTTTCTGGCGAGTCCGTCTTCTGCTTGGTTGATTAATGCATCGATATGCTTATTCAGTTTGCGTTGTTTGGCGGCGGTCAGGTGTCGCCGACTCCTACCGATACAAGACTTAATGGCGGTTTCCAATATCTCCTTGTATTTCGCATGTAAATCATCGGTTTCAAATAAATGGGCGAAGTGGGTTTTGAGTGCTACGGAAAATTGGCGGTTGCTTCTAGCGAACCCCTTGACGAACATCTTTAACTCTTCGTGCCCTGCTAAGGCTAGTATATTATTAGTATTGATTTTCTTCTTGGAAGTATTGCTTTTTTTTGAAGGGGACTTTGTTGGGCGTGGCTTGTTCAACTTTCGGCGGACACCAAGGGCCAAAGCAGTGAGGTGATTGCAAAATTCCCCCCTCATCCCAGCTTTGCAATCACACGAATGGGATTTGATTTTTTTACGGGACAATTCGATGGCCGGTTCGAAGCCATTGGACAATTGGAATGCCCATATGCCTTTTTCCATTTCGGTGATGGCCTGCTCGTCTGAACCGTCAAGCAACTTCAACCCATTATCAATAAGGTCTGCGTCCAAGTGCTGTTCGATTTCTTGCAGGTTGAAATTCATTTTTAAAATTGATTTAAGCAAACAAGATAAGGGTAAACAGAATTCGCCGCTTGTTTATTTCTAGGATT
>JAHDCE010000015.1 GCA_020630045.1 Saprospiraceae bacterium
TTGTTTTAATATTAAGTACCCGGCCATAAATAATTAGGGAATATGCTTTTCGGGTCTTTTTGCTTTATCCTTCGTACAGTCCTCAACTTGGTAGCTATGGCTACCAGTTTCCGGGCTTCCCTCGACTAAAACAAAAATACCCCTGAAAATCATTATTCAATTACTTTTGTCCAGGTACTTAATATTTCCCGTAAGGGAAATGAATCATTAATCTCCACTAGCCAGCAAAGCCAACAAACGAACGAATTCGAAGTAAATCCATACTAGGGTGACTAGCAATCCGAACGCACCGTACCATTCCATGTATTTCGGGGCACCGGCTTTAACGCCGTTGTCAATCATATCGAAATCCAGTAGCAAATTCAATGCAGCGATCACAAGGATGAACGCAGATAAGCCGATACTCAACCAGCCTCCATCATGAAGATATGCCGCCGGAATGCCAAAGAAAAAGGACATGATGAATGAAACGACATACATCAAGAATATCCCCATAGTAATGGACACAATCGCCATTCGGAATTTTTTAGTTACCGGTATCAAACCGGAACGATATACCATCAACATTGAGAACAAAGTCAATACGGTCAAGCCGACTGCCTTGAAAACAATGCCTTCTACCAAATAAGAATACTGGTAAGAGAAAGCTCCTAGGAACAATCCTTCTAAAACGGCATAGATAGGTGCTAGGTAAACTGCACGTTTGGGGTTGAACCCGATAAAGAACGCCAGTCCCATAGCACCGAACATACCGATGTACCACATGGCAGGAATCGGAAAATATTGAAAGGTGACGGCTCCTGAAGCGATAACGATTAAGGTGAGTAAAATCGACTTGCCAATTGTACCATTGATTGTCATTTTATCGGCTACCGCCATTTCGGGAGCATCTAAAATGACATCCGAAGCATACTCTTTGCTAGCGAATCCCTTTTTCATCACGGGATTGTTAGACTTTTGGAATCTTTTTAACATAAAGCAATAAGTTTAATTATGTTCAAGCACAATTGAAATAGAGATACTAAGTATTACTATGCATTGAACATCAAAAATATGGTGATTCGTTCAAATGGATACCAAAAAAATGGTATTAATCCATCATTTGAAATATCCTATCTCCTATGAATAAGGATGAATATTTGCAAATATGAGTATTGAATCACGCTTTCGTTACCCCCTTTTGACTTTTTTTTCGAAAAAAATCACATTTTTTTGTTGTCTTTTCCAAAAACCAATGTCACAAAAAAAAGAAGCAAACTGTATGATTCTAAAAATTCTAATGTATTTCAAGCCTTTCGGAATTCTCTCTTGTCCACATATCACTCTTTAGACCTGTCACATTTTTTTTTAAAAACTAGCACCAAGCAGAATGATCGCCCTTATATTTGAATTGTCAAGATTGTTAAAAAGTAGTTTTTGTGTTTATTTGTTTGGGTTAGAGGCCCTTGCCGTAAGGCGAGGGTTCTTTTTTTTACGCAAACCCAATTAAAAGGATGGCTAAAACAGCCAAAAACACCCCAGAAAAATTCCAGAGCGTCAACCTTTCTTTGAACAATAAAATACCAAAAAGGACGGACAATCCGATTATAGCTACATTATTGATGGGCAAAACGACTGACCCCTCCCATTCTCCTAGGACTAACATTAAAAAATAAATGGAAAAATAATTGGGCACTCCTAAGAGAACGCCAGCCCAAAGACTATTTTTATTGAATGGATATCTATCCCCTTTAGCGATTTGCCCCAACCAAAACAAACAGCCCATCAAAGCGGCCATCCAAAACATGAAAATGGAGGCGGATGGATCTTCTGCTTGGGAAACCACATTGACTTCGATGTATTGAAGTAAAATTTCCAACCCTCCGGCAATCAGGATGATTAAAAATATCAGGTATAAATATTTGCCCGGGCCTTCTTTAAATGCTTTTGTGTCCTTGGGCTTATTGACCAATATCACTGCTACCAATGCTAGGACGAGTCCTAGGATTTTCATGGCATTGACAGATTCATTATAATAAATGATGGCAAAAGGGACAGATATCAACAAGGACATCCTTTGTGCGATACCACCGATTCCCACTCCGAACACCTCCACTGTTTTGGCAGCTACATTAAACCCCAATATAAATATGGCTCCTAGTAAAATCGTATAAGGAAACCATGGTTCGTTCCAAACACCGAACTTGAGGGGATTCGTTTGTAACATCAACATTCCCGTAAGGGCACATACAAAATAATTCCAAACGATGGCTTGGAATACATCCACTTTCAAACTACCATACCATTTGAACAATACAGTCAAAACAGAGGAAGACAATACGCTTAGCAAGAGGTATACGAATGCCATGTAATCAAAGTTAAAATCGGTAATAGATATCACAAATATCCTCACCCATTTCAAAGGATTCGTGCATATCAGAAATCGGATAAGTCCTTGGACGAACTCCATTTCCTAAATTATGAGGAGAAGTCAGAATACGGGCTTCGTCCCAAAGGCCGGCGTCCATAAATACTTGCAACAAAGTGGGGCCACCTTCGACGATTAGAGAGGCTATTCCGTTTTGATACAATTTATCCATTGTAAAAGGAAGCCAATCTTGACCGGAAGGATAAATCCAGGTTTCCGCATTGGGATATGCTTTTTCCGTTTCGGAAACGACAACCGTTTTTGCCTTCCCATCAAACAGATGGAGATTCTTAGGTAGCTTTCCGAAACGATCCACCACCATACGCAAGGGAGATTTCCCGGGAAACAAACGTGGGGTGAGTTTCGGATTGTCCATTCGAGCGGTTTCCCGACCAACGATAATTGCTGCTTCCTCCGTCCTCCATTTGTGTGACCATCGTTTCGCTACTTCTCCGGTGAGCCAAACTTGTTTGTCGGGGTGTCCCATAAAACCGTCGCGGCTCCTTGCGCATTTCAGGATGATATATGGGCGTTTTTCTCGATGAAAAACCGAAAACCGGCGAATGAGGAACCTGCCTTCATCTTCTAGTACTCCTACTCGAACATCAATCCCTTTTCCTTTCAATTTCGCAATACTCTTACCGGCGACTTCATGATAAGAATCCGGGATAGATATGACTACCCTTTTTACGCCCTCCTTTAAAGTGCGGTCAACGCAGGGTGGTGTTTTTCCTTGATGGAAACAAGGTTCTAACGAAACGTATAATGTGGATTCAGGGAGCAAGTGTTTTTCCTTCACACTTTCGAATGCCATGACTTCCGCATGTGGCCCACCATATTTTTGATGCCAACCTTCTCCGATGATTCGTCCATCGTGTACGATGACTGCTCCTACATGGGGATTGGGCAGGGCTTCTCCCCCTCCCTTCTTGGCAAGGAAAAAACATCGTTTCATGAAGAATTCATCCTGATTCATGGGGTAAAGGTAGAATGATTTGAGGATTTGTATTCAATATTCCTTTAATAACGAAAGTCCTCTCCATTTCACAGGCATCAGGAAAGGGAAGCATTAACTTCCCAGCACTCTCCAAACCTATTAATTCGCTTAAAAAACGCTACTATAAGACACTCATATACAACATGTTAAAAAACATGTAACAATAACGAACCTTTTTGAAACATATGTGAACCTCCTCCTTTTGTATCCGCCTCATCTTTGGATTGTTCTTTTTCAATAACTACTTATTCCTAGGAGTAAGTGAAAATCAATCTACTATGAAAAATAATACTACAACTACACTCAGTTCATTCATGAACCTACGACAACCATTCAAACTCATCCTCCTTTCAACTCTATTATCAGTATGTATTTATTCATTCGGATACGGACGAATGATAGAATCGGACGACAGGCTGCCCGTCAACATTACGTCTTCCGGAACACTTATAGAGCCTGAAGAACAAAGACCATTTATCACCACTTGGAAGACAGATAATCCCGGCACTTCTAATTCCACCTCTATCACTATCCCCATCAATGGCGGCAGGACTTATCTTTATGACATCGACTGGGAAAGTGACGGAACTTGGGATGTTATCGGCGCCACGGGTTCAGTAACCCATGATTTTGGTACTGCTGGGACATATACGGTCAGTATCAGGGGAACATTCCCCCAAATACTCTTCAACAACTCCGGTGATCGACTAAAAATACTCAACATCAACCAGTGGGGCGACATCGAATGGGAGAGCTTTTATTATGCCTTTTGGAATTGCACGAATCTGAATTCAACGGCAACGGACGCACCCGACCTCAGTAGCGTAACTACAATGAGGGGCATGTTCCAAGCAGCAAATTCTTTTAATGGGAACATTTCGATGTGGAACACATCGAATGTAACCAATATGCAGGCCATGTTCCGAGGGGCAAATTCTTTCAATCAAGACCTTTCATCGTGGAACACTTCTAACGTAACGAACATGTATGAGATGTTCGACACCGCAAATTCTTTCAATGGAGATATTTCCACATGGAATACATCTAATGTGATAAATATGACCTACATGTTCTGGCAGAACAAAGCTTTCAACAGGGACATCTCCATGTGGAATACTTCCAGTGTAACGCAAATGCCATATATGTTCGAAGGAGCGACTTCCTTCAATCAGGACTTGGGCAGTTGGGACATGTCATCAGTAACGAATGTCGATAAAATGCTTAATGGCTCAGGGCTAAGTATCGAAAACTACGACAATACGCTCATAGGCTGGTCCGCCCAAACCCTAAAACCGAATCTCAATTTAGGCGCAGTCGGCGTTAAATATTGTAATGCGGGAACAGAACGCCAAAGTATCATCGATGATTTCGGTTGGACTATCAGTGATGCCGGAGCGGGTGTGGATTGTCCAAGGTTGACCATCGCTACCGGCATCGACAATCAGTGCAACAACTTTTCTCCCGGCATGATAGATGGCTCCGGTGGAGTCGGAGACTGGATACATTTGACGGACGCTTCGGGACATGTGGTAGCATCCATTGAAAACACGGAAAACTTAGGGTTTTACAAGGGGGCATTCTATCAACATCCTAACGGTAATCGAATCGGTGGAGCAGGCACGAATTACCTAGGAAGGAATATTAAAATACAGGTCAGTATGCAGCCGGTCAACCCAGTCAAGGTGCGATTGTATTTCTTGGACTCCGAATATGCTGCTTTGCAGAATGCGGAAGACACCTCTACTCCGAATTCAACTTCAATTTCGGATTTGAGCATTACGAAATTCAGTGCGAATGATTGTAGCAGCGCGGTCGAATTGAATACGGGTTTTCCCGAATTGGTACCCAATCTCCGTACAGGATTCGCTAGGAACGGGTTTTATATCGAAACCGAGGTGACTTCGTTTTCGGAGTTCTTCATCCATGAATCCGGTAATGGTGTATTGCCGGTAGAGCTGACAAGCTTTTCGGGAATACATAAAGGAGAAGCCAACCATCTGTACTGGACGACAGCTACCGAAGAAAACAACGAAGGATTCGAAGTGGAAAGGAGCTTTGACGGGCGGACTTTCGAAAGCATCGGATTCGTAAAAGGGAACGGTACTACCGCCGAAGAAAACAGCTACTCCTTCCTAGATGAATCCCTAGGACGCGGCATCCATTATTATCGTTTGAAACAAATCGATTTTGATGGCGCATATGAGTATAGTCAAGTCATTCAAGTTCAGGTAAAGAATGGTAGTATATATTTCGGAGACATTTATCCCAATCCGGCAAGTAACCAAGTTGTCCAGTTGACATATTCAAGCGATAAAAGCGTTGATGTTTCCATCCGAGTTCTGGATATGAATGGAAAATTAATGTTTGGACAAGGTGCTAGTATCGAAACCGGCGAGAACAACTTACCACTTGATTTTACACGGTTGACTCCGGGCACTTATTTTGTTCAGCTTCATACTTCTACAGAAACGATTGTAAAGAAATTGGTTATTCAATAGATCTTATCACGAGAAATAGTCGATTAATTGGCCCCTATGCCAGAAGGAGAGGACGCATATTGCGTCCTCTTTCTTTTTTCTTACCGAGAATTAGTTTAAAAATTGGTATCATTGGAAACCGGAACCGATGAAAACCATGAGAAAACTTTTTCTCACATACCTCCTTTTATTTCTTTTTACCTGCTTATTCGCCCAAACCGAGCAAGCGAATTATTCGCCTGCTTGCCAATATCAGGTGAACGGCAGTATTAACAGCATCCAATTGCCAGCTATCGAATGGATGCTTGAAGAAGGAGAAACCCCATTGAATCCCGACGCCTTACAAAAAGGAAACTTTGAAGGGAGAAAAAATTTAACCCCCGATAAAAATCAATTTTTCCGATTAGAAGCCCATCGGAATTACTGGTTTCCTCTCCGATTCATTTCGAAGACCGGGACAGATTCCCTAGGATTGGTTTTCCTTCGGTATGGAAATGTATGGCCTTGGGAGTTCACATTTAAAGACGTGGAGGGACATTATTTCAGAAATGGAAAAAAGGATCGAATCGCCTATTCCGGTTCCGCCGCCCCATATTCAAAAAGGGATTATCCTGAAAAAATAGACCCCTCTTTGATATGGTTCGATTTAGAAGCCGGTGATACACTTGATATTTGGATCAAATTAAATTCGGCGGAAGCCATATCAGTGGAGATACAACTGGTTTTGGAAGACCATCGGGTCGCCAAAGGGCCTACACCGGCAGATTTCGTTTATACCAGTCATTATATACTAAACGGAGCGGGGTTAGCCTTGCTCATGCTCGCTCTAGCCTTGTATATTTGGTTTAGGGAACCGATTTATTTGTGGTTTATGATTTTTCAAGGAGTTCTTATCCTACACCATTTTGGCATGATTTACCACAATGAATTGTTCATTTCTTTTTTCAAGGAATATCCACGAACACAAGTATTGGGATCGACTTTCATATCGCTCCTAATGATCCTTTCTCTTGTCCAATTCGGTCGCGTATATATCGGAACGAAAGCCAAGTTTCTTAAAACACATACACTTTTGTCGTTTTGCATGGCACTCTTCGCCCTATCTGCGTTCATTGGGATTTATTCGCGAATATATGACTCCGGTTTAGCCGATTTGTTTTTCATGTTCCGTCCCATTTTAATCGGGGGCGCTTTTGTCATTATGTTCATTTCACTAATCAGCCTGTTGTTCATGAAAGACCGATTGGCAAGGGTTTTCAGTTCGGGCATATCGCTTTACGTTATTTTCTCATTGGGTCGGTTGGTCTTCATCAATATCTCTCCGAACCCCGGAGAAGAACGGACAATGATATTCAATCATTTCTTTTTGATTATCACAACTACTATTATCCTAGGATATCGTTTCGTCCTGATTACCCAAGAAAAAAATACCGCTCATGCGGAAAAAATAGCCAGTGACCTGGAACAACTCAAACAAAAACAAATCGCCGAACAAAAAACCAAGGAAGCGGAAAGATTGGAGGAGCTTGAACGTATCAAATCCAATTTCTTTTCCAATATCACCCATGAATTCAGAACGCCTTTGACTTTGATTATCGAACCCCTACGACAAGTACTTGAACAACCGGATCAGCCTTGGGTTAACAAAGTGGAATTGGCGAAAACCAATAGTCAAAAATTGTTGCGGTTGATCAATCAATTATTGGATTTTTCCAAATTGGAATATAACCAAATGCGCATTGAATTAAAACAAGGGGATATCATGGAGGCCATCCGTCCTTTATTGGATTCTTTTGCATTATTAGCGGAAGAAAAAAATATAAAATTGTCTCATCAAATCACAGGTGCTATCAAGCATTTTGATTTTGACAAAGACAAAATTGAAAAAATCATTTCGAACTTAATATCCAATGCCATCAAGTTTACGGAGCCAAATGGAAACATCAATATTTCCATCCAATCCGAGGAACAACTAGGGAAACCTTATTTCAATTTTAAAATAAAAGATTCCGGCATCGGTATTCCCGAAAAGGAACAAGCTCATGTATTCGATCGGTTTTATCAAGTGGACGGGTCCAATACTCGAAAATATCAGGGAACAGGCATCGGTCTTGCTTTGTGCAAAGAATTAGTCGAATTGATGAACGGCAATATTTCACTAAAAAGCCAACCCGGAAAAGGCAGTACTTTTGAGTTTAGTATTCCGATGTATTTCGAGTCAATAGAAAAAATCAATACAACAATAAAACCCGCTGCGAATTTAGTCCCTTTTTCCGCGAAAGCGGAAGTACGACCACATGATGGTGTGGACATGGAAGCGGACAATATCGCCTTGGTTATCGAGGACAATGCCGAGTTGCGACAATTCATCGTTTCTTCCATTGAAGGTGACTACCAGGTAATCGAAGCGAGTAATGGCAAGGAGGGTTTGGAGAAAGCCATCGAATACATTCCCAATATCATCGTATCGGATGTCATGATGCCGGAAATGAATGGTTTTGAAGTTTGCGAAAAGGTAAAAACGAATGAAAAAACGGCTCACATCCCAGTTATTCTCCTAACCGCCAAAACCGCTTTCGACAGTCGGATCCAAGGGTTGGAATTCGGTGCGGACGCTTATATGAATAAGCCATTCCACACCAAGGAGCTGTTGCTCAGGATGAAGAATCTAATCGAAATCCGATTGCTGCTGCAAAAGAAATACAGCCAAGAGATAGAAGGGGAAAGTCTAGAGAACGCAGTTCCGAATAACGTCATTTCCCGTTATGACAAACAATTTTTGGAGAATATCGATATTTTTATTTCTGAAAAGATGGAGGAAGACAGTCTGGGTGTCGAAGACATCGCCCAAGCCATGGGCATGAGTCGCACGCAATTGTTCCGAAAAACCAAAGCGCTGCTCAACCAATCCCCCTCTGAATTATTGAGAAATTTAAGGCTGAAAGCGGCTCGAAAATTATTACAAGAAAAAGAAGGTAATGTTTCGGAAATCGCCTATCGCGTGGGCTTTTCGAGTCAAAAATATTTTTCTACTAAATTCAAGGAAAAGTATGGCAAAAGTCCTAGCACACTCTATAACAAGTAACTTTGATTTTTGAAAATGTCTTTTGTCTCAACTCCGCTTCACATCCTCGCCTTGATAGCTATGGCTATCAGGCTCCGGGTGTTCATTGATTTGAAACAAAACCATCATCCAAAATTTCAAACAACTTATTACAAAGTCTGCTAGTGAAGTGTAAATCCTCACACATCCTTACCTTTATGCGCTAATCCATAAAGTAATGAAACCGGAAAGAAGGAAAAAGATAGAGGATGTTGTTCGAAAAAGGCAGGGTGACTTGGTCGTCATTTTGGAGAACATTCATGACCAACATAACATAGGAGCTGTACTGCGGTCTTGTGAATCGGTGGGTGTTTTGGACATTTATGTCCTCTATACGGAAGAAGGATTGAGAACGAAAAACATTACCCTCGGCAAGCGGACGACCGCAGGTTCGAGGAAGTGGCTCAACGTACATTTGTACAATGATGTGGACGCTTGCTTTGCGGCGGTCAGGAAAAAATGTGATTTGATACTGGCGACGCATTTGGGCGAAGCTGCCAAGTCGTTGTACGACTTGGACTTGACTCGACCGGTCGCCTTGTTGTTCGGCAACGAACGAAAAGGAGTGACGGAGGCGACCTTGGAAAAATGTGACGGAAATTTTTTAATTCCCCAAGCGGGCTTCGTCCAAAGTCTGAACATTTCGGTGGCTTGTGCCGTATCCTTGTATGAAGCTTATCGCCAAAGGGCCGTTATCGGTCGATATGATGATAATCCTTCCCTTTCGGAAACGGAACAAAAAACATTGTTGGATGATTATTTTGAAAGACATGCGAATCAAACCAGCAATGACTTTATCGAAGAAGCGTAAATACATTTTATGAAATATCTTACATTCATTCTACTATTCGCCATGGCATCATTCACCCAACCTCCAACGACATCTAAAACCCAATTGATTTACATCGGCGACCCGATGTGTTCATGGTGTTACGGGTTCGGTGTGGAATTGGAAAAAACAAAGGCTTATTTCAATACGATGGATTTCAAAATGGTCATGGGCGGGCTTCGTCCTTACAATACGGAGACCATGACTGACCTAGGAGATTTTTTGAAAGAACACTGGGAGCATGTGGCGGAGGCCAGCGGTCAACCTTTCAATTATGACATTTTGGGACAACGCGATTTCGTATATGACACCGAGCCTCCTTCAAGGGCGGTTTTGGTGGTTCGAAAATTAGCTCCTGAAAAGGAATTCGACTTTTTCCATGCGGTGCAAAAGGCGTTTTATTATTACAATAAAAACACCCATGATGTAACGACTTATATTGAAATAGCGGAAGGCATGGGTATTGATGGTACCTCCTTCCGGAAATGGTTTGAATCGGAAGAAATGAAACAGGCCGTAAAAGGAGATTTTCAATTCGCCGCTAACTTGGGCGTCCGTGGATTTCCTACGTTAGTATTGAAATACGGAGAAGAATATTATTTGATTTCAAATGGATTTTCCAAGCACGAGAATATTGTAAAAACGATAGATAACATCCTTGCTGAAAAAGAGTAAAATCGCGTTGACATGCAGCCCCCGTTTTTCACGATACTGGTTCTTATATTCAGTAGTATGTTTAGTATTGTCTTCTTTATTCACTACTGGCAAATCGCTCAAAAGCACAAGGCTCCGACGGCAGTTTGGGCGGGAATCGGTTTTATGGCCTATATGATAACAACCATTATTTTCGGTATTCTTTGTTATGTATTGGAGCACACTTTTGATTTGAGTTATATTTTTGAATGGATCCAACAATATAATCCTGACAAATCCGAAGATATAGAAATTCCGTTCTACTGTGCAGCAGCTTTTTCGCTACTAATTATTACTGCAAGTTATTTCACATCCAAATACGCCATCAATCGACTCATTGAATTGAAATACGAAAAAGAGAAAGAAAACTTGCTTGACGAAAATATTTAACCAACATGTTCATATTAATCATCCTTATCATTTCCGCGGTTTTCAGTTTGATGTTTTTGCCTGTGTTCGCCATTCATTATTGGCAAGTAGCGGAAAACCATAAAGCCCACCCGGCCACTTGGGCCTCCTTGGGTTCCTTGGCCTATTTGGCTGCGGTGGTGGTTGTCAGTCTCATATTCTTCGGCATCATGTGGGTACTTGATATGAACCAATCCATTGAAAGCTGGGTGGTAGAAGAAAGTACGGAAGCTGACTTTATATTCACAATTTTCATCGGATTCCATTGGGTAATTTGTTTGGCAACAGGAATTATCGCTTCAAGATTCGCCGTCAATAATTTAATCAAGAAAAAGAAGAAAAAAGACGCCGAAGATTTATTGGATGATGATGCTTGGATAAATGAGGACAATTCAGTTTAATAAAAAACCTTCCCTGATATCAATCATCAGAGAAGGTCTATTTGGAGAAATTCATGTTTAAATTAAATCCCCTCTAAAACTCATAGTATGGACAGATGCGCCTGTTGTTCCATATTCATATAAAAGACAAATACTATACCTAAATTGAAGGAAAACAGGATTTATTGAAAAAAAATTGCAATTATCTGTGTATCTGGATATATCCGGTATAACGGGTATTGTTATTATCGCCTAAGTCTAGGACATAAAAGTAAGTGCCATCCGGCAGAATGGCTCCATCCCACATACCTTCCCATTCGTTGTTATATCCTTTTTTGCGGAATACCCGATTACCCCAACGGTTGTAAATACATAACTCATTATTTGGGTATTCATCTATTCCATCAATGTAGAAGACATCGTTTACTCCATCCCCATTCGGGGTTATACCATTGAATATGGTAAGTTCGGTACAAAGGATGAGTACATTGACAGTGGCCGTATCGCAAGCATTCGGATTACAAGCCACATAGGTAAACTGATCGGATATAGAACAGACGCCGTCATCCGGTTCATAGGTAATGGTACAGTCCAAGTTCACGATGGCTTGTCCTACACTTGGTTCATCCAAAATATAGAAGGTATCTATTCCACCAAAAACGGTATCATTCGCTTTTACATTAATAACTATCGGAACATTGATGAGCGTAGTATCCCAATCATCATTCACCACCGGAGGATCAAAGAATTCTTCTACCCATACATAAAAGTATGTCGTATCGCAAACCCCTAGGTCATCACACAAAATGATACATGCCGTATCCGGCCCACCGGCCTCCAGACCTTCGTAAGTAACACACCACGTGTCCTCAAACACATTGAATTCGACATACCCGTCCGTAGCATCCGGGCAAGCATTGGAGATGCTGACTATATTACCTGCCAAATCTGTCGTATCCAAGCAGAACTCGACCAACTCCCCTATGAATATGGTGTCAATTATCGTCTGTGGTTCGGGCCCGATGACAGTGACCACCATATTGACTGTATCCGCATTTCCGAATTCGTCCGTTACGACCCAACAAGCGGAGTCGGTTCCGAATTCAAAGCCGTAGTAAGTGACACACCAAGTATCCGGATCAAGTTCAAACTCGACCGACTCTCCGGAAGCATCCGGACAAATATTCTCTACTTGAATAATTTCACCGGCCAAGTCCGTCAATGAATCCAGACAAACCACCGTAGTATCTACGTTTAAGAATATCGTATCGAACACGGTGGTCTGTAATGGTGGCAATACATCTACTACAAGAAATACTGTATCGCAGATTCCAACCACATCATCACAAATTTGGATACATGCGGTATCTTGCCCGGGAATGATTCCTTCATAATAAATACAAGTATCACCTACTGCAACTTCAATAAAGCCTTCCGGCGGACAAACGTTCTCTATTGAGGTAACTGTACCCTCAAAGTCAATCAAATCAACAATATCTTCTAAATCGGATAAGCAAATTGAATCTCCTTGTCCCAAAACCAATGTATCATAGAAGGTATAATCAATACACGACAACATGAGTTGTAATGTATCGGTACAACCTGTTTCATTGTTCCGGACGATGATAGTATGCTCCCCTTCACCGACTACATTAATTTCAACACCATTAGCATCTTCTCCTATATTGAAGCCCATGACACCGATGAAAGACGGATTGGAAATCGGATATACTTCCATAAAGCTATAATCACTATCCGAAGCTCCTCCGACAATCAATTTGTTTTCTTCCAGCAATGTCCATTCTCCTTCAGGATCCCATATATTCATCGAATCCACTAACGATTGCATGTCAGGAAACTCTCCTTCATACTGTACACCATTAACTACCCAAGAATCTAGATAGTAAGGCCCCGAAGCTCCTTCCCCGAATATCGTGGTATACGTGTATGCTAACGTAGTATCTATATCACATCCGCCAAGGACGACATCGTCAACGACACCATCAACAATGATATCAAAATCAGTCATCGCAAAATCATCCAAGGACACACTCAAGCAAATGGAAACACCTTGGTCACAAACAAATGTGGTTAAATCCAAAGCGTCTTCTCCATTAAAGAATTCGCAATCGTTCGGAATACATTCTTCCGTAATCGGAATATCCATGACAACGATGGAACATCCATTTTCATCGGTAACCACCAAGTCATAAAATCCGGTTGTCAACTCCTCAGCCAATTGAGGATCATCCCCTCCCGGAATATGAGCCCAATCATAAGTGAATTCAGGTGTACCACCGATTGGTTGCACAAATATGGACCCGAATTCATCCCTATCCACACATCCGGCGGGAGTGATAGCTAGAGCGAGTTCCAGTTTGTCCGGTTCAATGACGACAAAACATGCAGAACCGGCTATACAGCCATTCGCATCCTCTATCAAAATACAATATTCTCCAGGAGGCAGGGTTCCTTGTTCATATACATTGAAGCCATCCGAAATCGTGGTATCAGCCGGGAAGGCAAACCCACCAGGATAAGCGACTTCGAATTCAATGGTTCCGTCCTCATCTCCGAAACAGGATACAGATACGGTATCTGTCACCAACGAAACCGTCGCTGGCGTAATATTATCAGTAATGGCAAATGTGATTTCTTCCGAACATCCGGCGACATTGTCGATGACGACAACCGTATATGCCCCAGCAGAAACATCGCTACGTGTCTGAGCCATAATCCCATCACTCCAGAATATGGAATAATCACCACTTCCACCACTGACAGAAATACCGACTACACCATTTGATTCGCCACAATCAGGTTGTACGAAAATGGTATTAGACACATTCAAATCACATTCTGCGGGCACATCCACGACTAATATTTGATAACAAACAGTGTCGGGTGCATTGGTAGCAGTAATCACATATGTTCCGGGAGCCAAATCACTTCTCGTATCTCCTACTCCTCCATCAGACCAATTATAGGTCAAGGAGTCAGGGGCAATATTGACCACTCCATTCGACATACCAATATCAGCGGGTATGACATTTACCACCTCCGCCATAGGGCCGTCATTGTGTTCAATGACAATGGTTCTTATTTCACTACAAACCGGATTGTCAGGATCGGTAATCGTTACCATATAAGCTCCTGCGGGTACACCACTTAAAATGGTGTTGTCCGAGGTCAATACGCCCCCACTGAGCGGAGACCAGGAAATATTATAATCGGCAGGATTACCATCAATTCCAATCATGGCAATACCATTCGAACGACCACAATCCGCATTTTGCGATGATGTGTATAAGACTTCCAAATCATCACAAACGGTACATTCGAAAGTTATATCGGTTATCCCGATCACACAACCGCGAGCGTCCGTAATGAATACGGAATAACTGCCTTCAGCTAAGCCGGATCGATCTTCCGGGTTATCGGTACCCGGCAAGTCAGTCCAATTGACTTGGTAAGGCATTGTTCCTCCTGCTATTGTCAAATCAATATTTCCACCCGCCAAATCACAATCACCTGAAGTGGATGCGATAAGGGTCATCGGAGTCGGTTCTTCGATAGTAAAACAATCTCCACCGGCAACACATCCGTTAGCGTCGGTGATTTCCACACAATAATTTCCGGGCGGTAAATTACCATTCGTGAATACCGTCCCGCCCCCTTGGGTAATGGTTACATTTTCAGGAGTAGCGAATCCGGGAAGTGTATTGTAGGAGAAGAATACTTGGCCATCGTTTTCACCAAAACAAGAAATTTGTCGTACCGAATCCAAAGTGAATTCTAGTAATCCGGCAACATCCGAATCGGGAAGGATAACTGATTTCACCGCTTCACAACCGGAATCATTGTCGGTAACCGTAACCACATAGGTTCCTGATGATAAATTAGAAACCACTGGTCCTCCTAGGGAACCGACATTCCAATCATATGAATAATCACCTGTTCCACTTGTGGTGACTACAGTAATTTCACCATCTGAATTACCACAAGTGGGTGCATTGTTTATTTCAATATCGACCTCAAGATCATTCTCTTGTCCGATATTCACCTGAACGACTCCGAAACATCCCGGTACGGTTGAATCCGTGAATGTTACGAAATAAGTCCCGGCGGATAAATTCGTTCGAACGGCTCCTACTTCTCCATCACTCCATTGGTAATTATAGACCATTGGGATAAAGGAAGCTGTTCCGTCATTTAGCGCACAAGTAGCCGGTGATGTAATTATCGTATCCAATTCAGGAGCGTCTGAATTATTGAGTACGAATTGAATTTCATCCGTACATTCTCCGCTCATGTCCGCAACGGTGACACTATATGTGCCTGCCGGCAAATCGGTTCGGATATTTTCTTGAACCATTGTACCAATATCAGGCGACCAGATAAAGTCAAAATCAGAAACATTTCCTCCTGAGAATTGAATGGTGGCAGTTCCGTCGTCATTTCCACAAGTCGGAGATTCGACCAGTACTCCATCAATCACCGGTATATGTGTACAAGGACACTCCGGCACATCGATTCCGCCACTCACCACCAAAGTACATCCATTGGCATCGGTAACGGTCAATTCATAATTACCGGCTAGTAAATTCGTCCGGTCTTTTATATTAATCGTTCCCGGAATATCGGCCCAATCGAAGGTATATGGAGATGCTCCACCACCTACCTCAACGGTAATACTTCCGTTATCCAAACAATCACTTTCTGTTGTAAGTGTCACTTCTAGCGGAAGGGCAGGATTCACTTCAAAACAAGTAATACCCGAGACACAACCATTCGCATCTGTAATCTCTATGCAATATTGTCCCGGGTTCAATTCCCCATTCATCACGTTTCCGAATCCGTCAGTAATCGTCGTATCAGCGGGGAATTCGAAGGATGGATCATAATCAACATCGAATACGACACTTCCATCCGTATCACCCGGACAACTGACATCTTGTACTTCTACAATAGTAACAGAAGCAGGTGGTACATCAGAATCTACCAAAGGCAATAAATATCCGGCACTACATCCTATGCCACCGACTTCTTCTACATTGACAACATAGGTTCCGGCAGCTAAGCCCGTTTGTGTAAGCCCGGTTCCTCCGTTACTCCAAGTCACATTATAGGTTCCTGTTCCTCCGGTTATGACCAAGGTCACTTCTCCATCTTCGTTACCACAAGTCGGATTATTGTCAACCGTATGTGAAATGACCAAATCATTTTCGTTACCGATTTCAACGGCTATGACGTTATCACAATCCGGATTCGACGGATCAACTACTGTTACGGCATAAATACCGCTAATTAAATCATTTCTAACTGACGTCACACTACCATCGTCACTCCAAGTGTACAACCAAGAGGCAGGGCTCAAAGTAGCTGTTCCATTATTATCGGCACAAGTAGCCGGAGTAGTCGCAACCGTAGGTCTCGGGCCATCCGAATTTTCGATGACACTCGGAATGACAATATTACAATCAGGGTTTCCGATATCAGAAACCGTTACCATATATATGCCTGCCGGCAAATCGATTATTTCATTTCCAATAGCACTTGGAATTCCCGAAGTAGTTGACCAATTAAATTGATATAAGGATTCATCCTCTATTAAGCTTATCGCAATAGAACCTGTAGCTTCTCCACATTCAGAATTGGATACAATCACACTTGCAACCGTAGGAGGAGAACAAGGACATTGGGGAACAACAATGTTCTCAATGGACATGGAACAGCCATTAGCATCCGATATAGTTACATCATAACTTCCGGCCGGGACATTCCCGGGGTTATCTGATGAAAGACCTCCTGTCCAATTGTAAACATATCCACCTGCACCACCTTCCACATCCAAAGAAATACTTCCTCCAGAGCAATCTGGAGTAACACCATCAACAGTAACAGAAAGCGGAGTAGCCGGATCAATTTCAAAACAGGCTACACCTGCTACACATCCGGCATTATCCCTTATTTCAATACAATACATACCGGGATTCAAGGAGCCGTTGACAAGACTGCCTCCACCATTAGTAAGAATAGTATCTGCAGGGAATTCAAAACCGGGCTGGTAATCAACAGTAAAATCAACTCCACCATCCATTGCTCCCGGACAAGAAATATCAAATGTATCAGTAATGACGACTGCAGCCGGTACAACATCAGAATCTGCAATACCAAATACATACTCAGTCATACAGCCATCTCCTCCAATTTCATTAATCAGAGCGACATAAGTACCGGAAGTCAAATTCGATTGGGAAATTCCCGTACCTCCATTGCTCCAATCTATATCATAAGTACCACTTCCGTTAGTGATGACCAAGGTAACAGCACCATCAGCATTTCCACAAGTCGGGTCATTGTCAACGATATGATCAACCTCTAAGTCATTAATCTCTCCTACGGTCACTAGAATAACATCAAAACAAGTAGAAGACGGATCAGATGGATCAGTCACGGTCACACCATAGAATCCGGTTGTTAAATCATTTCTTACCGGAGTCACACTTCCATTATCACTCCATGTATATTCTAAAGAACTCGGAGACATGGTTGCAGTTCCGTCGTTGTTCATACAAGTTGCAGGAGTAGATACATAAGTAGCTTCAGGGCCACTTGTATTACCAACCGCCTCAGCAACTATTAATTGACAGTCCGGATTGGCTATTTCCGTAATCGTAATGTTATAGAATCCTGCCGGCAATTCAAAACGAGAATTACCAATGGTACTAGGTACACCAATATTCGGGGACCATTCAAAATTATAGAGTGATTCATCTTCTAATAGCCCTATCGTAATAGAACCGATATTCTCTCCACAATCTGAATTAATGGTCGTAATAAAGGAAACGGTAGGTGGAACACATGAAGGATCTTCAAAGATGAATGCTATGATTTCCGTACATCCTGAGATTCCTGTGATTTCTACTAGATAATTATTATCAACACCGTTGTATATGGCATCGAAAGTAGCATTGTTTCCTCCAAAATTTATATTTGCGGCATCTCCCGAAACCACATTAACATTAGTTATCGTTTCATCTGCAAGGATTAATACCTGCTGTGTCGTTCCGTTATCTGTAGTTAAGGATGAAGGGGCGAATACGATTCCAAAACCAGTCACATTCACCGTTACCGACAATGTAACATCTTCACATCCTCCGGAAATAGTGACGGTAAAAGAATAACTCCCTTCTTCCGTTGGTGTGAACACTGGTGAAGACAGGGTTGTTGACGACAATGTCCCAGTAGAAGGATTCCCAGAATCCTCTACCCAAGTATAAACGGTACCCCCGGTTGCATTCAACTGTGTGGTTTCTCCAAGGCACAACTCGGCGTCATCCGCGGAAGCGGAAGGAACGTCGGGATCGACTGTCACCGTAACATCATCCACGGCGGTACAGCCTTTATCGTCCGTCACTGTCACGGTATATGTCGTCGTTATCGTGGGTGTTGCAGTCGGGTCCGCTATCGTAGAATTATCCAAACCCGCGCCCGACCAATCATAATCGTAATCGCCGGAT
>JAHDCE010000567.1 GCA_020630045.1 Saprospiraceae bacterium
ATCCGGTTTTTTAATCGATTGCTTTACCCGAACAGTATACTTACCGGCTTCCAAGGAAGGTAGGTGATGATCAATGAATTTAAGCTTACCTTCCAAGGAGTTTTTATATAGATTGGTAACTGACATGATTCTGTTTTTTAACTCATTAAAGGAATGGCCTGATAATCTTTCTCGGTCATAGGGGCGAAATCCGCTTCCTCTTCAAACCCGAGTGCACTTAATAGTTCACTATTCGGTCGTTTGTGATTGAGGGCATCCAGGAATTCTTTCTCCGAGGCCGCACGATGGAGGGATGAATCCCCACCTTGGGTCAACTCGACCGGATCGGCATTGACTACATCGAAAGACAAGGCTTCTTTTTCTACCTGATAAGATTTCGCCGAGGCATTCAACCGGCGGGCTTTCAGTTTCAGTCCCTTCAATGTGCCCTTGATAAATGCCGGGTCATCCGGATCCGGTTTCGGTACTTCACCATGTTTTTCTGCGGCACGGAATAGACCGGCGGGAACTTGATCCCGGATTTCTTCGTATTCAAAAACATCCTTGACCGGTGTACTACCAATGAATACCTTCACGTCCAAAGTGACATCCAGTTTGTCATAGTCCGATTCCGTCCAGCCGACGGTCTGGATGCCGAGGTTCGGAACAGAGTCTCCTATGACATAGTCCTCGTCATTGAGTTTGATATTTCGACAAGGGAAATAACCTTCCGTACGGATTTCCATGTTTTCCGGGTCGATCAGGACGAATTCCGTATCGCCGTTCCGCTTCACATCCAGTACACAGTCGTCCGCTAATTGTATGCCGACCAAATTGAGTTGTGCCGGAACGGAATCTTCATTTGCAGAAGCATCCGCATTATCATCATCATCTTCCTCTCCTCCGATCATCGGAACGAACTCCTTCTTGAATTCCTCCCAACTAATCGGGTAGGCTTTGTCTTCGCTGTCGCCCCAGGTCACTTCGAAGTTGATGGAGAAGAGCAGATGGAAATGCAATTCCGCCCTTCCGCTGAAGCGGATTCCTTCCCCTCCCCAAGCGACGACGTTGGCGAAGATGTCAAAGGTCAAAGACTTGGAGACACCTAGTAAACCGGCAGTAATCGCCGCACGGAAATTGGCGACCAAATCGGCGGTGAATTTGAAGGGTGCGAACTGGATCAATACATTGATGGCCAATTTGAAATCTACTTTGGCTGAATAACCAGTTCCCTTTTTATTGACTATTCCAGTGGCATCAAATCCGGCTCCTAGGAAGTTCGGAACTTTGAAAAAGTAGAAATTGAGGCTTAATTCAAGATCAGGCGCCGGCTTGAATTTTAATTGAATCGGATCTACCGAGGGCCAGTTCGGTGAGGGGGTGATGATGGTGCCGTATCCGCCGATAGTGATGATTTGGACGGAATCGCCGTCTTTTTCGGGGTCGATGTTGTCCCCTTTGAAAAAAGCGAATCCTCCTGAAAGCTTGAGTTCATTAGAGCAAAATCGGATGACGGAGTCATCCATAATCGCACCGACGACTAGGATATCTCCAGAGTGCATGATAGAGAAATCTGCTATCACTCCGACTCTGACATCGAAGAACCGCTTGTTCTTTTCTACGCCTTTTGGCAATCCTAAACCCGCCACTCCAACTATGGTAATACGGATGTCTTTGATTTCTCCAAAATCGATCAGATGGACTTCTTCATTGACACCAAACTCGATGCTGATAATTGGCATCAAAAAGAGCTCGACGGTCTGGAAGAATTTCGCTTGGACACCTAATCCGAAGAAAAAAGAGCCCAGCGTCGGCGGAAAAAATTTGCCGATGGTTTTGACCATTCCGGTCAGGTCGTCAGCACCTGCACCGACGGCTTTGACCAGTGGGTGATCTGGGATTTCACCAGCGTCGTTCGGAACGAGTATCTTCCGGTTGACGCCGAAGGTCAGGGCCAAACCGGTAATGGACAGGAGGTTTGGGATAATGACGGCTTCACTTTTATACAAACCAAGGAAGAAAACGGTCGGTTGTTGGTGGACCGTTCCGATGGAACCCAATGCAAGTACTTCAACCAAGGGCAAGCCAATAAAGAGGCCACCATCAAGGGTATCGGAATTTGTTGTCTTCCGACGAATCAATGCCCCAGCGATGGAAACGGGAGATTCCTTATAACTCACACCGGCACCTTTGATTCCTGGCGTGATATCCATGTTTCGGAAATTGAGTTTCGCACTCAGGCCGATGGTTTGGGCGGCGAGCGGCCCTACGGAAAATTTCAAGTCGGCCGTGACGGTGATGCTGAACCCTTGGAAATGGAATTTTACTTTTTCAATGGAAAAGCCGCCGGTTTCATAGTCTATGTTTTTGGATTTCGCATCCGCTTTACCTTTATCATCATCTGCCCCACTGCTTTTTTTCTTTTTGCATTCCGGTTCATCTTTCATGTCCGGATCGGGAATGATGAGTCCGTTGGGACTGTATTTGTTACAGACTCCGATGTTATAGACTAAGGGAAGGGTAAAGGCCGATTCTGCCGAAAAACGGACACTGGCACTTGCAATGTTATCGAAACCGGCCGAAGTTTCCGCCGATCCGCCCGTATCCGTAACGGATGCACTTGCTCCGGCGTGGGCGGGTCCGGTTCCTGCATTCGCTCCTTCATTAAAATACTTCCCGTCACCGATACAAAAGGAAAAGATGCCCATGATGCCGGCTTTGAAATCCAAGGGCCAAGGCAGGATGGGTTCGATGGGTTTACGGGATGTGTCTTTCCCTAAGATGTTACTTCTCGGGCTGCTCATCAGATCAGGAGCCAAGTTGTGGCTATAGACCAACCGATGGCAGCGTAAACTGATTTTTTCGTCGATAAAATCGCCGATGACCCCGATCTTTTCCGGATCGACGAGGTTCACTTCTTCGTCCAAGTCGGCGACAATGGCGTAGCTTGAAGCCGGTGTGTTCGACGAGCCTTTGAAAATCAGCCAGAGGTTCCTGAGTTTGGCATCCACATCGAAGCCGGGCGTTTCGATTCC
>JAHDCE010000568.1 GCA_020630045.1 Saprospiraceae bacterium
CGAAGCGTAAATTTGTGTTTCCGAGTGGTGAAAAAGTAAAATAGGTTACAAATTTGATTCTCCTCATCACAATCGATTAACTCATCCAAGCGATACGACTTGAACTTCTTTCCTTTGTGATACAATTCAATACAATTGTAATGAATCGGATTGTCAATGATAATGGTGGTGTCTTTTTCTATACGTATTTTATCATTGTGTCTGATATACGCCACGTATTCTCCATCGTCACTTAGCAATATTTGACTGAAGTTGATTTGCTCCAAAATAAAATATTTTTCAATTTCATATTGTAATACGGAGTCCTTGTCAAATACCATTGTACTTCCTTCCGGAAAACTAGCTCTTATGTCATAAGCGTGGTGTGGCATCGACCATAAAAAATATTCTCCGGAAGGAGAAGTCGTTTTGTACGAGGGTTGTAATCCTTTTTGTAATCCGTAAGTGTTAGATTGAAAAATTAAAAATAGGATATAGCAACAGATGGATGATTTGAGCTTCATGCTAATTACGGGTCTGGGTGAAAAGATGAGTATATCCTAGACTTCGGAAATAGATAATTGGTTGCATATCGGTTTTAGAAATATATTTTCTAATTGTTTATTGAAAGGGGGGACACAATAAAAAAAGAGGTGATGAATGTCAATTCACCACCTCTTTTTTATTTGGAAAAAACTCAATTATCTAACGATAAGTTTATCTGTCGATGTTTTTCCATTTTGATTAGATATCGAAATAAAATAAACACCCGGATTCAGTTTTGAAATATCCATTTTTCCTTGACCATCATTCATTTCATGTTGAATTAAGGAGCGACCGGCTACATCCTGTATGTCAACGCTGATTGTTGATGTTTCATTCCACTCCACAAACACGGCATTTGTAGCCGGATTGGGATAGAATGTCGGGTTGAATCCGGTTTCAGGACTCAACCTGGCACCTGCCGGTGGTTTAGAGTATAATATGTTTAAAGAATAGGGGCCGTAGGCTTGGCACAAGCTCCGAACACGGAAAAAGTAATTGTCTCCGGGAGTCAAACCTGCCAATACTTTATATGTATTAAATGTTCCGACAGTAGTCCAGGTAGAACTTGCCGTATTGCGATATCTGACCTGATATTTACTAGCGTCAAGATTGGCATCCCAAGCGATACGGGTGCTTCCGTTAGCTAGTTCCGTTATGGTAATATTTTCCGGGAAGTCACACGACTCGAAGAAAAATTCATGTGTTCCGCTCCAAGTGGACCATCCGATATCGACACCGCAAAAAGTCCTGACCTGATACTGATAAATATTATCATCTTCCAAATTTGCGATACTCTTAAAGTCATTCCCCGGTGTAGCGCCAATAACGCTCCAAGAAGTGGTTCCTTTTATTCGATATCTGACTTGATACTTTTGATTGTTGTTAGCATGAGTCCAAGTTATTTTTATTCCGACACCCGTCGGCAATCCTACAAAGTTAGCAGCGAATCCGGTTGGCGGATAACAAGTTCTAACCGCCACAACTTGAGTACTTGTTGAAGAACATCCGTTTTCATCCGCTACGGTTAAGGAAACCGTATAATCTCCTTCGGCAGCGTAGGAGTGGATAGGAGCGGCTCCGGTTCCTGTATTTCCATCTCCGAAGTCCCAAGTATTCACTGTACCAACGGAACCGTTGAATGCATAATCCAAATTGTTATCGACAAAAGTGAATGCCGCATCCGGATTGGCATGAATGGTGATCGGCACCACCCGGGTCGTACCGACTACATCAATACAAGTTTCTTCAGTGACACGCAATTCACCCGTGCCGACCGCATCCCAAGAAACGGTGATTTCGTTATTGTCAGTGCTGACAATCGTACCGTTGTCCACTTCCCAACAGTAGAAAGAACCGGCAGTTAAAGGAACGGTATAAGTAATGGTTTCTCCTTGGCAAATTTCAGTGTTGCCGGAAGGCATTTCCGTGTCGAACTGCAAGGTGGTGTAAAGAAAATTCTTCCCTTGATTCCAAACAGGATCCCAGAGTTCATTGGGGAAAGTGACGATTCCTGCGGGGATTCCATAGAATACATGTCCTTCACCTTCATAGGGGTAAAATTCATTGTAAATGCCTATGTTGTCCATATGGGTATGCATAGGAAGAGCTCCAAAAAGAACGGGAAATGTCGGATAAAAATTCAAGAAGGGTTTTCCTGTATCAAATAAGACGATATCGTCTTCTGTACCGTGGATGATAAGCATAGGGACATTCTCATGTTGGTCTATCATGTCGAGGCTGAGTGTACCTCCCCATAAGTCAATAATACCGGCAACTGAAAAGTCGACGTCGATATCATTTCCGGAACAATCAAGACAACCCAAGTCAATGGTTAGGGCATCGCCATAAGTTTCACCGGGTCGTTCTATCTCCTCTAGGTACGCAGTATGAATGGCAGTGATCGCACCGGCACTTTCTCCACCGGTATAAATATGGTCGGTATCGACAAAAAATCCATATCCGTCAGGATCGGCGATGAGATACCTAATGGCAGCCCGAGCATCTTGGATAGCACGATATGCAGCTCTTACTGTTGCAGCACTGCTGACTGCCATATTGGCTGCATTGTCCAATCTGTAATTGATAGATGCACAAGCATATCCTAGTCGAGCCAAGCTGTCACACCAGGTAGATACATCGGCATCTCCTTTGTTACCAACGACAAAACCACCCCCGAACATCATGACTACTAGAGGTCTTTTATCCAAGTATTCTTCAGTTACGGCAGGCTCATAAAAATCAAGGAGCATGTCTTCCGGAAACCATCCGGCCGGATCCGACCAAACATTGGCTTCACCATATTTGATGTCTTTAGTGACCTTTACGGTGCTGAATATTTGTTCTTGGTATCTTTGTGATTGACAGTCTTGGGTTTGTGCTGTCGCGAAAAAAGAAAATAAAACCAGAGAAAGTAGGGTAAGTAAATTCTTCATATTTATTTGATTTGAATCTTCTGTTTAGCTCCGCGAATTTACGAAAAAAAC
>JAHDCE010000569.1 GCA_020630045.1 Saprospiraceae bacterium
GATAGACATTTTTGATGGCCTTGTTTTGTTTTAATAAATCCGCAACACTTTCCGCTCCTTTATCACCGATGCCACCCGTTCCGAATAATATACTCTCAATATTCGTATTGTCTTTCAAAACATCCGCTAGCAATCCGGCGCCGGCTGCTCCGAGGTTTTGTTTACAACAATCCAATGTGCTGCCCGATGTAATTGTTCCGCGGTCGAATGGCGTATTTTTTTCTGCCGTCTTATTGCCATACAAAAATTCCAACAAGGGTTCGATTTCCTTGTAGTCGAATGGGAGTTCATCTACCACTTCCTGAATGGGACAATATAACGGTCGCTTTTTCATATTGATATTGTTCTACCAATCATAAATTTGATAATCCTTTAAAAACACACCGAAAAATGGCGTTCTTTCAGGTTCATTGATTCCCGTTGCGATAGGGTCGAAAACACGAGCCGCACCGTCTACGATATCCAAGGGCGTAACAAAACCGCGTTCCCTCATTTTTTGTTTTTTAGGAAACGGATTTTCGTCCGTTATCCAACCCGTATCCACACTGGTCATATAAATATTATCCTTGGCGTAATCCGTGCCAGAAGTGCGGGTCATCATATTGAGCGCAGCCTTCGCCATATTGGTATGCGGATGGTAAAAGGTTTTATTTTCCCGACTAAAATTACCTTCCATCGCCGATACGTTAACGATGAATTTTCTTTGGAATTCGGATTGCAACATCAACCGTTTTAATCCACTATTCAACATGAACGGAGAAATGTGATTCACCAATTGGGTTTCCAGCATTTCGACAGGAGGAACCTCATCCAATTTTGCCATCCAACTATTGTGTTCGCGTAAATCCATTTGTTGTCCCAGTTTGTCAAATTTCCCTTCCGGGAAATAGGGGTTCGCCAATGCGGGAGATATGGAATCACGCTGTGCTTCCAGCAAGAAATTTTCCGGTTCGTATTCCAATAAGTGTGCGTAAAATTCCGGCGGTCGTTTCACCGTTTGCGCCGCATTATTGATGATGATGTCTAAAGCGGGAAACCTATCATACATCGAAGCGATGAATTTTTCAACAGCCGGTAAGTTTCTTAAGTCAAGTCCTTGGATATGGAGTTTGTTTTTCCAATCCGAATAATCCTTTTCCTTTTTATATTGCAATAAGGCATGTCCCGGAAAACGGGTGGTGACCATGACTTCCGCACCATTTCGCAAAAGCATCAATCCCAATTCGAGTCCTATTTTTTTTCGCCCGCCGGTCAGTAATGCATGCCGACCGGAAAGATCCACTTTCGGAAATCTTTTATTGTAATTTATTTCGGCGCAAGCCGGGCATAAAGCATGATAAAAAGAATGTAGTTTTTGAAAAGAAGATTTACAGATATAACATTTTTTATGGAAATGTAACCGTTCGGTTTTTTGATCGCCTTCTGGCGAATCTAACAATGAACTGTAATCGGTTTCATCATTTTTTTTGAAAATAAAAGTGCCTTGTATTTTTTTGTAATCTTCCTGTTTTTTTTCGATTCCCTTTTCAATCCGGATTCGTTTTTTTGCATCCTTGTATATCTTTACGACCAGCCCCTTAAAAGTATCTACGTCAGGATTTTCTTCTGGATGATTTTTTAATATCCGAAGTACCTTCAGACAAGCTTGCCATTCTTCTTCCGTAAACTTTATTTCCTTATTGGGATGTTCCGAATTCATATTCTCGTTCTACTTTGGCGATTCTTACTTTGAACCAATTATACCATTTTTCTTTGTCCAATTATTGAACCGGTATGATTGATTCTTAATTCAATAAAACGGATGACACCGACCGCCGAAACGGCACGGCATCACCCTTTTTCGGGAAGGACTCGAACCTCCACTCGCCAGCGTGTCGGGCTGGAGCTTTTCCTGTTAAGCTACCGAAACATCTTACCTATTTTATTTGAATAGGAATCGTTTTTTTCCAGACGACCGAATCAATATGCGGAATCGTCAATTGTAAATATAATTCACTTTTCGATTCATCAAAAGTGGCATCCAGACTTTGTTGGTATATTCTGGATTCGTTTAACTTTTTGCTAAAAAATCTTCGTTCTAATAAAGGCATCCATTTGATTTTTCGATGAAGCTCTATTCTTTTACCGGAAGGTTTTCGAATAATAAAATCTTTATAGATAACACTTTCGTTCAAATGCTGTTCGTCATACGGTGAATAATGGGCGGTCGCTTCTCCTAGAGCCAATGCTCCGATGGTACTTGCGATATAATTCGGTAATAAAACGACGACTAGACCGATAATACCTAAGGTCTTTTGAATTTTGATGTTTCGAAAAGCCAGCCACCAAAACAAGGAGCAAATAAAGAAAAGTGGAGTCATTCCGAGCCAAGCGTCCACAACGGTAGAGGTAGTGGACAATCCTCCTAGACGGACAACCCACACAAGAACCGAGAAAATAGCGAGTATGGCGAGTATCGTTTTTCCTGTTTTCGCCTTCCGGCGAAATAGGAACATTAATATTCCCGAAAGGATGGGATATGTCCAACAAGCCGATAATAAAGCGAGCCAAAAAGTGTTCATGATACTTGGATTAGAGCGGATGAAAACAGAAAGCGTTCTCCCGAAGGAGAAACGCTTTCCTAGCCCGAGGAGGACTCGAACCTCCATGTTCCGGATTTGAATGCCGGCACTTTTCCAATTAAGCTATCGGGATTTCTTTATTGATGAAAGGTCGCAATAATAATTGATGAATACAAAAAAAGCGGTCTTTCGTAAAGCTGAGAATCCATCTTACTGACTCGCGGAGGGCTAAAAATCACGATGGTATATTTGAATCTGTCCGGACACTTCTCCTAATCGGAACCCTTTTCCAATCTCAAAGGCCAATCTCCTTGGATACTTCCCATCAATTCTATTTGTTTTTTATGAATGATTGACAAATCATAAGGGCGTTCATCTGTTCGAGTTTTTAAGTACCTGGACAAAAGTAATTGAATAATGATTTTCAGTGGTATTTTTGTTTTA
>JAHDCE010000570.1 GCA_020630045.1 Saprospiraceae bacterium
TAACCGTTCTCGAACAATAAAACGAGCCTAATTTTTCCGGAAGGAATATTCCTTTCAAAGAAATCATGCCTCTGTAATCTAAAGCTCTTATAATCCCCATTTTCGTGGACTAAGAAAGCGTGGTGTAGCACTTCTTTTTTATTGTTTAATTTGACTTGTAATGTTCCTGTGAGAGCATCAGTCTCTTCAAATTCTTTCGAATCATAATCCAAATAACTCAAATCCCTTTTTTGTCGGAATAAATTCTTTTTTTGGGTTTTAGTTTCAGCAAAATATGAAGGAGAAAAATACGTATCTTCTAGTGGCTGTTCTTCCCAACTTAGTTCCTTTTCTTTCAGTTGATACAACTTATCATTTCCCTTATTTATTTGATGGATAAAACCGAATTCCAATTCAACTGACTTTTCATATTTTCCTTGATGGATATAATTCAATTTCAACTTATCCGCCAAGGGACCGATTATGAAAGTCTTTTTTTCAGAATTGTTCTCAGAAATTTCAAAAACAGGAGTATCACTATAGTTTTGATACAATACAAAATTGCCTTTTCCCGGTTTGAAATAATACATTTTCATCCTAGCAATTCGGGATTCGGCCTTAGTCCATTTTGCCGGCATGGGTTTGATAAATATACGATCTGTTATTGTATTATCGAGGTATTTATTTTCATCAATGGACAATAATAATTTTTGCCCTTTTTTCAGTTCAACATCTTTAATTCGAACCAGACCGGTAGCCGTTCTTATTTCAATTTCATGTTTTCCGGTAGTGAACGGAATTGCATAAGGACAGACATTACAAGCGGAGTGATAAACCAATAATCTAGAGATAGAAACGGAATACACTTTTCGAATTTTTCCGTCACGGGTGACCAATGGAATAACTTGGGGAATGGTGTCTCCCTTTTCCAATGGTATGTATTTCTCAAACCAACCATTTTCAGGATACCGAACTTTGTAATCCAATTCGTTTTCTACATTCCATTTTTTGGGCCATGATTTATTTTTCCATTCTTTCACTTCCGACAGTTCGAGATCTTCCCCATCATGGTTGTCAGGATTCCCTCTGGAATATCCTTTTTTATATTTACCATAGGATTGATCCATTGTGTATAAATCACCGGGATTCGTTTTAAATTTTGTGGTAAAAGCTGAAGCCACCAAACCCGCTCCTTGTACCGGATTTCCGTCCGCGTCTTTGACTAGTATGCGGACATCGGATTCGGCACCCGGAGATAATTTTTCAGGTTGATTTATTTCAACATTCAACATTTTTGTATTGTGATAACCGGTATATTTTTTAGTATAAATATTTCCGGCAAAAATGTAGGTTAAATATGCATAATAGGTGGATTTCCCTTTGGTGTTTTTTGTCCAAGTAAATTCAGTATCTGGCACTTTAATCTTTTCTATGATTTTCTTGCCATTGAACACTTCCAAATTCAACTCCAATCCCCAAGGGTTCTTAACAGTCAGGGTCATTGAATCTTTAGTCCTACTGCCAAAAAACTCCACATCAGGATCAATATTTAATAGTTCAATTTCTTTGTAGCCATCTTCTGTTTCCAAATCGTAGTAATAGGTAGTTGGATTGACTTTTCTTTTGAAAGGTAAATCGACCTCCTCGTAGAAATAAAACTCATCGGGAGTTTCCCAGGACAAATAAGCGCCGCTAAGCGGTTTTCCATCCAAGGTTTCACCGATGATGTATCCGTCTTCAAAATAAAACTTAATAGGTTCTTTCAAACCTTTCCAACCTTCCCATTTGACAGAACCTTTTATATCTTTCGATTCACCTTTTACATGGCTCGCTATTACTTCCATTTTCAATTTAACATCCGTTTCCGGAAGGATGGAATCGGGTATGATGAATTCAGTGGTTTCGAACTCATCCATCGGCATTTCGTATTGGAATAAATTCTCTTTTACAGACAGGTATTTTTCTTTATGTGCATTCTGTATCTTTTCAGCGACAATATTGATTTCAAGATTACAATTTGAAGCTCTCTCCCCATTGGAATATTTCGCATCGGCGGAAATGACTATTGGTTGTCCATAATCATAATAATCATAATAGGGCATTTCTACATTAAATTCAATATCATCCAACTCGAAATCTTCTAATCTGAAATTCTTCCAGACTTTTTTCCTTTTCCCTTCACTCCCCCATTCCATGATAATGGAATATCCTTTATCTATTTTCAGGCTGTCGCCAATCGGCCATTCAACATTCATTTTCCCGGAAGGGGAAGGGACTATGGTTTTTCGAAATAGCGTATCGGAGAAAGTGGGAATTCGATAGGAGGAATACGAATAATTTTTAACTCCTATTAACACTTCAACCTCCTTGGGCGGATCGCCCTTCTTATTCAAATAAAAAGCGGAGCATTTCAGCGTGTCGTAGTAATTGAATTTGGGTTGGTTGATTGCCATATAACCCTTGTAATCGGATCTTTTTTTTATACGGTTTTTTGTCCACCTGAATTGGTTCAGGTATTCTTTTCTATTTTCCCGTCGTTCTGTTTTTGAAGGCCATTCATCATTCCATACCCTTTCCTGGAAGATATAATGGATATTTCGCAATCTCGCCCAAGGTCGCATGAATAAATTGAAACCTAACTTGGATCTCGGAATTTTTCTCCAAATATTGGTTCTAAAATAACCATGATCTTTTTCAACGACGATCAACTGATTTTGGTATTCAATAAATGCGAATTCCGTTCTCTTTTTATTGATATTTAGAGCTTGGAATTGGTCATTGAATTTTATTTTTTTTTCATTTTCATCATAAGCGTTATCCGGCTTTATAACTTGGCCCCGTGCATTGAATATTTTTAAATATTTTTTTCCTTCAATGAAAATGGGTGATGCGTATAGTTCCGATTTGGGAATCCAATTCACATGGGCCATTCCCTTTTTGTAACCTACTTTGAGGTAGTTGCCATAAGGCAATGTATCTTCCGGAAAAATATAGGAGCCATCCGGGTCGGCGATTG
>JAHDCE010000571.1 GCA_020630045.1 Saprospiraceae bacterium
AAGTGGTCGGAACGAATACGCCCAAGGCGGAACCGATCGTCGCTTTTCCGAATCCAGCTCAATCCACCATTCGGTTGAAGGGTATCGGCGACGGAACTGTTATTTCAATAGTAAACGTTGTGGGACAGGAAGTATTTAATGGAACTGTTCAAGGAGACTTGGATGTTTCCGGATACGAGAATGGCGTTTATTTTATTCAAATAAAAGGGAGTAAAAAAGAAGTGGAAAAAGTCGGTAAGTTTGTCGTTTTTCGCTAGTCTCTTATTTCAATAGAAACATAAAAATCTCGTAGCCGGACGGCTACGAGATTTTTATGTTTTTTATCCGGTCTAATCGCAATACTAAACCATCTTCGGCGATTAAGAACTCCGCTTTGTTTTTGGTTTGTAATGTTTTAATAAGGATGTTGCGGGAGATGGTTTTTCCATTTTCGTCGTAGGTGACGTTGACCTGTTTTCCAAGTACGGACCAAGCTTCCAGTTTGTCGTACAGGTCACAACTGATTCTTTTGTATTCGTTGTCCATTGTAATCAATTTTTTATGACATGGAAATATACCCCATTCACTTCTCCTGAAGATAAGTCACGATAACCATAAGTGAGTTTGATATTGATTTCTGATTCAGAAGATTCTATGTTGTTGGAGTTTTCGCAAAATGTACCTCCACAGAAAGATGTGGGAATATTTCCCGGAAGGGAAGAAGCCCCCGAAGGGCCGTCACAAGCCAATACTTGAGCAGCGTCTCCTAGGATGGTTTGAGGTGTTCCCATCCATGTTTCGTGTACCTTTAAGCGGTTGTTTTCTTCTAATGTGATATAAAAGAAATCGTCGGGGTCATAAGGTGTGGCGGGGTCGATAGTATATACCCGATATCGTTTGAAATTATCTCCTTCAATAATGAAGTTGAAGGGTAGGGTGTACATATAATGTTCTTCGGAAGGGGAGTTGTATCCACATGTTTCTTTATTGGAATAAGTCCCTGTGATATTGTCAACGAATTTAATGGTGACGAATTCGCCGGCTCGTCGTTTGTCTCCATTGGAATACAATAAAAAGATATCCAAATACATTCTGTCACCATCTTGAAAAAGGGCGGCATTCGATGAAATCCCCATTTCTTGTAATAAGGTATCTGTCAACCATCTATGGTCAATGGTTTCGGGGAGGGTTGTAAGACCGGTGGTTTCGATGTTTTTTGACACCAAGGGGATGGTGTCGGATGCTCCTAGTGCCCCGTTGTAAAATGTATTTATTTCATATCCTGTGATTTCAACATCGTGGTCGGTATTGTCAATGGTGAAATAGATGATATCCTGTGTGTCGTGAGAAGTGGGATAAGTCTCTAATTCGTTATCGGAAATATAGAACGTTCCGTAAGTGAATGTGTCTATTTTTTCATCCCGGCAACCTGATAGGAGGAGGGTTAGGAAGAAAGACGCCACTAAGAATTGAAGAAGTTTCATAATTTTCTTTTTTGTTGTGTTGTCGTGTGGAGTCACACTAATAGAGTAACGAAAGAAAGGGATGTGACGTTACCGAGAGAAAAATATTAATTACATGGCGTATTTTGTGAAATAATCAAAATACATGCACAAGAATAGTCTTTTCCTTTTTGAAAAATATGTAAAACCACTTATCCGGGATGGGCATAAAGTACTGGAAGTCGGCCCCAACGCCTTTCCGTCCGATTACCGGAAGATGGTGGACAAGGAGGTGGAGTGGGATACTTTGGATTTGTATGAACATGAAGGGTTGACGTATTCGAATTCGAAAATGTACGATTTTGCCATCCAAAATGGTACTTATGACATCGTGTTGAGTGGCCAAGTGATGGAACATGTCAAAAAAATTTGGTTGTGGGTGGCGGAGTTGGAGCGTATTTGTAAACCAGGAGGAAAGGTAGCGATTATTTCGCCTGTGAGTTGGCCTTATCACGAAGCGCCGGTCGATTGTTGGCGAATTTATCCGGATGGCATGAAATCATTACTTGAGGATTTTACTTCTTTGGAATTGGAGCATTGTAATTTTGAATCTTTGGAGACACCTCATTATAGTCGCCATATGCCGGGTATGTCCATCGAGTGGGTCAGTTCCAAGTTGAGGAAGTTCTATAAGGTTTTTGGCCCCTTAGGGTTTCCGGTTCAGAAAAGTTATGATTTGGTGACTGTGGCTAGGAAGCCCTAGTATTGTTGAATTTTTTCATTGATTTAAATCAAGTGTTTCATGACAGAGCATTCCTTTTTGAAATACAACACCGATTTCGAACTGTTCGGTACCCAGCACTTGGTTGTTATCGCATTGATGATTGGGTTAAGTATTTTATTGTCAATACTAGGGCGATATTATTTTAATGAAAAAACGAAATTGTGGGTGAGTCGCTTTATGTCTGTCAGCATCTCATTTTGGGCATTGATATATGTTGTAATATTGATGGGCTTAGGCAAGTTTAATTACAAAACCGATTTGCCTTTTGAGTTGTGTAATATGATGGCAGTATTGTTGCCGGTCTTGATGTGGAAGCCGACCTTCAAAGTACACCAGGTTTTATATTTTCTCATTCTTGCCGGAACGATGCAAGCGGTGCTTACTCCTTATTTGTATAATGGTTTTCCGAATTTCATTTTCATAAAATATTGGTGGATTCATGCCGGATTGGTGGTGTTTGCGGTTTATCACACGGCGGCATTCCGATTCAGGCCGACATTGAAAAGTATTTGGTATTCTTTCTTGGCCTTGAATGGCTATGTGTTATTGATGGCCGTGGTAAATTTGATATTGGGTTCGAACTATGTCTATATCATGGGCAAACCACCGACTGCTTCGGCATTGGATTATTTGGGGCCTTGGCCCGTGTACATATTGATGAGCGAGTTGATTGGAGTCGTGATTTTTTTCTTGACCTATCTACCGATTGTATTGACACGAAAAAGGCGGAAGGAAGTGAATCCGTCCGCCTCTTGAGTTGCTCCTTGAAAAAATGTGAAATCAT
>JAHDCE010000572.1 GCA_020630045.1 Saprospiraceae bacterium
AACCGAAGGGACGATCGTCAAATTGGATATAAGTCGGCTCCAATAATTCCGGCGTAAACGTGGTGAATCCGATACTGTAAGATTGATAATTCGCTATGATATTAGCGCTTAGAGTGTCCTTGTTCTTAAACTTGAAAAATGGCAAATATTTCCATTTCAATTCGCCTCCGATGATTTCGATTTTAACACCTCCGGTATATGCTTCATCCGTATTATTAGCTATCGGAACAAATACATCATTGTCGTGATAAATGCGTACTTCACTAATGGGGTCTTCCGTCGGAATGAGAAACCCGCCTTGCCCAAGTTCCGTAGCGCTACTTTTTCCCAAGATGCTTAAATCAGGTGGGTTGGGATTGACGACTTGTCCGACTAAAAATAAAGGAAGAAAAACAATAATAGTAATGGATAATATTTTTCCCATGACATTGGCTTGAGGTCAGTGAATGTTTTTTAGTATCAGCCAAGTTAGAAAAAATAACCGTACCCACATATCACGTTTAATAAATATATAGATAGATAAACAGCATTCATATATACTTTCCTTACAGAAAGACTATTCCAATTACTATTCAAGATTTGAACGGGCAAGGCAAGCTACTACTTACACATTCACATCCAGCTTATCCGTCACTACATAATACCTCGGATCGTCTATGGAATCTTCTATGACTTTCGCGAATTTGGGATTCGCTCGGATCAATAAAGTTTTGCAATCGGGACTGAGATGGGTGAATTTGACGGACTTGCCCAAATCCAAATACTTGTTGGCGACACCCCTCAGGGCTTCTATACCGGAGTGGTCGCTGATTTTGGATTCTATAAAGTCGATTTCTACGGCATCGGGATCACCGGAAGGATCGAACTTTTCATTAAACGTTTTGACCGAGCCGAAAAACAACGGACCCCAGATTTCATAAACCTTTGTCCCGTCCTCTTTTATCCGTTTGCGGGCACGGATCATCGTCGCGTTTTTCCAAGCAAATACCAAGGCGGAAATAATCACCCCGAAAATCACCGCCACCGCCAAATCGTACCAAACCGTTACAGCGGAAACGACAACCAAAACAAAGGCGTCCGGTCGGGGTATTTTGTTGATGATGCGGAAACTCGACCATGCGAACGTACCTATGACGACCATGAACATCACCCCCACGAGCGCGGCTATCGGAACTTGTTCGATCAAGGGTGCCGCGAAGAGGATAAAACACAACAATCCGATGGATGCTACGATGCCTGACAAACGACCCCGACCACCACTATTCACATTAATGATGGATTGCCCGATCATCGCGCAGCCCCCCATTCCGCCGAATAAGCCGTTCAGTATATTGGCGCCGCCTTGGGCGACACATTCCATATTTCCGCTTCCACGGCTCTCGGTCAATTCATCTACCAAATTCAATGTCAATAGGGACTCGATCAGACCAACGGCCGCCAATATGAATGCGGTGGACACGATTAATCCCCAGTGCTCTCCGACCGTTCCCAACATTTGGAATATTTGGAATTGGAATGTCGGTAATCCGCCTTGTAATCCGGCTCCGCCTCCATCTTTGATGAAGGAACCGACGGTACTCACATCCAGTCCGGCGAAAATCGTAATCGCCGCTACTACGACAATAGCTGCCAACGCGGAAGGGATTTTACGGGTAAGCTTGGGCAATAGCCACATGATACCCATTGTCAATGCGACCAACCCAAGCATGATATACAAATCATTGCCCGCTAACCATTGGTGTTCTCCGTTTACTTTTTCTTTGAACATGCCCAATTGGGACAAAAAGATGACGATCGCCAAGCCATTGACGAATCCCATCATCACGGAATGGGGAATGAGCCGTACGAATTTCCCCAAGCGGAAAACACCCGCCAGGATTTGAATTCCCCCTACGATAAGGAGCGTGATGAACAACCATTGCAAGCCGAGATTCTCTATCGGGGTCGCTAGGCTTTCACCCACCTCGTTCCCTTTCGCTATCATGTGTACCATGACGACCGCCATCGCTCCGGTGGCACCGGATATCATACCCGGCCGGCCACCGAATAGCGAGGTAACCAAGCCCATGATGAAGGCGCCATACAAACCCACTAGCGGATCTATTCCCGCTACGAAGGCGAAAGCGACCGCTTCCGGAACCAGGGCGAGGGATACGGTGATACCGGATAGGATATCGTTTTTGGGATTGTCGGTAAACTGGTTAAAAAGTCGCTTTGCCATGACATCGTTTTCGTCAAAAAGGGCACAAAGATAGACTTATACTCGAAATTAAGAAACCGGCCGGATTTTGAAAATTTCCTTTTACCAGGCCCTATTGACATGGCTCCGCTCCCCAGTCTTCATGCCCCCGACCGGCACGGCATCTCCAATTGGTTTTGAGGGAAACGACGGTCCATAGGTTGCCCTGTTTTTTCAATTCCATGACGATTTGTTGATCCTTGACGGAATCGTCCATTATGTTGTTGTGTCGGAGGGTAACGGCGGCGTGGCCGTCTCCTAGGGATTCTTCGGTGGTGACGACGGATTCGCCACCTTCGCCTCCGCCTTCGTGTGGGTAGTGTATTTTCATAATTTCGAGGGGGGACAAATAGCCTTTAATTTCCTCTAGTTGATTATTGATGTCGGTGATGTCTAGGGTTTTGAAGGTGTGGTCTTCTGCTTCGATTTCCGTTTGTTCTGCTTCGGTTTCGGGTTCGGTTTGTGGTGTGGTGTTGCAGGCTGTGAACAGGAGTAGGATAAAGAGGTATTTGGTGTATTTCATGGTTTTGTATTTGAATACGGAATTTTGTAAAGCTAAAAAATATAACTCGTTTTTTTCTGTACTTTTTTCTTACCCAAAAAGTACCCAATAGACAAGGTTGTGAGTTTTTCTTGCTTCGGGATTTTTGCAAAGTAAAAAATACAACTCGCTTTTCGACTTGTTCTTTGCTGTACTTTTTTCTTACCAAAAAAGTACCAAAAAGGCAAGGCTG
>JAHDCE010000573.1 GCA_020630045.1 Saprospiraceae bacterium
ATGACCGCATTTCATGTTCAAGTTTACAGATCAACAGAAGCAACGTATTGAAATCATCTGTGATACATTTATTCCTTCCTTGGAAAAAGAAGGGGAGAACAAGGAATATTGGAAAAGAAAAGCCAGTGATTTGCCCATCGTCGATTTGATGGAAAAAACCATAGACGGTTTGCCGATTGAACTTCAAGAAGAATTCAAGCAACTCGCCGATTTGTTGGGTAGCCCGACATTGGGATTGACCTGGTTTGGGAGTATTAAGACCGTCGATAAGTTATCTCATGCCCAACGGGAAAAAATGCTATTGCGTTGGAGTCGAAGTCCGATTCCGCAATTGCGGAATGCATACAACGCCTTCAAAAAATTGGTTTGTTTTTATTATTTCGGTCATTCCGAAAATAAGGAAAATCCGAATTGGCGGGCAATAGGTTACCCCGGATTGTTTCCATTGGAAAAAGTAAAAAAATATCCGACAAAAGGGCTTTCTCCAATTGTACTAAACGGCAACGAAGTAGAATCCTGTGATGTGGTCATCATTGGTTCCGGTGCTGGGGGAGGGGTAGTGGCCGCAGAATTAGCTGCCAAGGGTTTAGAGGTTTTAATTTTGGAAAAAGGGTCATATCTGACAGAAGAAGAAATGTCGGGCCGTGAAGTGGATATGTTGTCTCGTTCCTATGATCGTGGTGGAGCATTTACCACAAAGGATGGTTCCGCAACGGTATTAGCTGGTAGTTGTGTAGGCGGCGGAACGACGATTAATTGGTCAGCGTCATTTCGCACACCGGATTGGGTATTGGAAGAATGGGCCAAAGAACATGATAACCCACAGTTTTTAGAACCTGAGTATAAAAAGCATTTCGAATACATCGAGAAAAGATCGAGTATCAATACCGAATTGTCTGTCCACAACCCACAGAATTCGGCCTTGTTCGATGGGGCTAAAAAATTGGGATATCATGCGGGGTTAATTCCTAGAAATGTAGCCCACAATTCTGCGAAAGCGAATGATGAATGGTACTGGAAGTCCCAAGGCTACGGAGGCCTAGGAGATGCTTGTGGCTACAAGCAGGGAACCATGAAAACTTTCTTGCAAGATGCCATAGAAAAAGGGGCGAGGATTTACGCGGATACCGAGGTGGATAAAATCAATATTTCAAATGGTACGGTGACAGGTGTCACAGCGTTTCAATCCGATGAGAACGGACATGGATATAAGTTGACCGTCTCATGTAAAAAGGTGGTGGTTTGTGCGGGAGCGGTCCAAACCCCTGCTGTTTTGATGCGAAGTGGTTTGAGCCATCCTCAACTTGGAAAAAACCTTTACTTTCATCCGACCAACGCCGTTTCCGGGATTTATGATCGCCCGATGGAATCGTGGTATGGTCCGATGATGTCGGCGGTTTGTGACGAGTTCAATCACCTTGACGGAAATTTTGGATACAAGTTGGAAACGCCTCCTTTGCATTCGGGATTTATCGCTTTGTCGATGCCTTGGGAGTCAGGCGAACAATTCAAATCGGATATGTTGAATGCTGCGCATACAGGAGCCTTTATAGTATTGACTCGTGATAAATATGGTGGCAAAGTGACCTTGTCCAAGGAGAAAAAAGCAATGGTTCATTACCGTTTGCACAAGTACGATCGCAATCATTTGGTACATGGCATGATGGAATGTGCCAAGATCCACGCTGCCGCCGGTGCTAGGAAAATACGGTTGCTACACAACGAAATTCATTCATGCGAAAAAGATATCGACGATTTGGATGCTTTTGTCAAAAAGATCAAATCGTTGAGTTGGGCTCCGAACCGTTTTACGCTTTATACTGCTCACCAAATGGGTACTTGTCGAATGGGGGGGAGGAAGAACGACCACCCCTTGACACCCGAAGGGGCGTTCCGTGGCGTGAAGGGGCTTTGGGTCGCCGATGGTAGCTCGTTCCCTAGATGCAGTGGAGTCAATCCGATGCTTTCCATTATGGCATTGTCCCGATATATTTCACAACATGTCGAATAGGGGTTACTTGACCAGTATTCCCTCGTGATTATTGGTCTCTATACATTCCAATATCATCTGATTGGCATCCGCCATAATGATGAGGATATTGGTATATCGGGTTTGTGATTTCCTACTGATTTCCATTTCCAAAAATACGGAATCGCCCGGGAAGAGGATGCCCTTTGTTTCTTCTAGTCCCGTCATGAATTGAATGGCGGCAGGATTGCTGCTCCTTGAACGGAACGACTTGGTACCTGAGAAAAAAGCACCGATTTGGACATTGTCATTTTCATCTTTCTTATCTCCGATAATGTTCAAAGCGCCTTTGCCCACATTGGAAACCCGGAACCTGACTTTCACCGATTTTTTAGACTTGTCGAGAATTGATAGACTATCGAGCATGAGATCGACACAAAGCTTTCTATTGTAGCCGGATAGCCCGGTTCCTCTACCGACATTGATAACGAAGGCATCGTCGGACAATCTTCGTTCTTTAGGAATTTTTACTTTGATTTCCTTTTCAATCATCCCTCCTGCTGAAATTTCCCACTTTTGTTTCCTAAGTTCATAGGCAATCAGGTCCTTGTAATCTGCTAATTCCGTTAACCCGAATTTTTCATCGAATGAAATAATCAAACGACTGAGATTGGGCTCGAATTCCTCCTTGGTCAAATCGAACCTGCCGGTATTGATCATTTTGCATTTCAAACGGAAACACTTTTTGGATTTCTTGAGGATTTCATATTGTCCCAAATGTACTCGATAGCCAGTGTACTCGGTAGGCGTAGGTATGGTATCCAAATTTTGTCCCATTCCCGGAAGGGAAAACAAAAGCCCCAAGAAGAGGATGATGGTCGATAATCGAAAACTCATGTTTGTCATTAGTGTTTGAACCTGATAGTATGTTAAGTACCCGACCATAAATAATCAGGGAATATGCTTTTCGGGTCTTTTTGCTTTATCCTTCGTACA
>JAHDCE010000574.1 GCA_020630045.1 Saprospiraceae bacterium
AGGCTATGCTTTGCGGCGAATGCCTCGTTGATTCCCAAAATAACGATTCGTCTTTTATACAAAAAATTTCGTGACAACATCTATTAGATGTTATTCCATACTCTTGATCTCCGGCACGATAAAGTCATTCAATAACTTATTGGTTTAGGAATAAAAAGCTGTTTGAATTTAAGCGATTAAATTTTAATTTGAAGTATGATTGACATTATTAGGTTAGTAACATGTATGGTATTTACATTCGGTGGCGGCTTGGTTTTCTATCTTTTAACGGAAGAACCACTTCCTACTACTTGGTTATTATTGTTGTTCATATTGTTGATACCAACAACTTACTTGGCGGAGTATTTCAATTCTAAAAAAAGAAACTCATAATTTATTAGAACCCAAGTCGCTCTTTTATGGAAAATAAACTTTCGATTATAATCAAAAATGTTTTGATCTTGGCAGCGGTAGCGATTCCTATCAGCACTTTAATCAACATCGTTCTTGTCCTATGTTTTGATTATCGAAATTTTTCATTGATGTGCTTGGTTCATACATTCTGTCTTTTCCTTACATCACTTTTCATGAAGAAAACAACCGAAGCTCTTTATCAAGCTTTAAATGCTGAATAAAGCGTTTCGGCGACTGTTTTCCTTTAAACAAAAAAAGCCCATAAGTCAAAAACTTATAGGCTTCTTAGTGCTCACGACTGGAGTCGAACCAGCACATCCTTATCGGACACAAGGCCCTCAACCTTGCGCGTCTACCAATTCCGCCACGTGAGCTAGTGGTAAGAATGCTATGATAAACAACCACAATTCTTCCAATGCGGTTCCGCAAAGGTAAGTCAAATTATAATAATCACCTACAAATATTTTTGACCCCGAAAATCGTCACTTATATATGATATAAATTCACCCACTCTTGTCCGGTTACGGAAAAATACCATCCGAAACCTCTCCAAAACTGCACATCCCCTATTTCCGTCCAAATCAATTTCGGTCACAAGGATGCATTTTTTTCACACATTATCGGAAAATGTAGCATGTTTTTGGCATTTGCATATATGAATGAATGCCGACAAACGATTCCGGCACGATATTTATTAGTAAAATTTATATATGTAAACCACAGGAGCATGAAACGTAACGTACTATTTACCTTAATTCTAGGATTATTATTTATCGGAGGAACAGCATTCGCACAAGGCGATGCATCAAGAGATAACCTAGCAGAAGTAAAACGAGGGGCATTCAACGAGATACTTTTAACGGGAGGAAAGAAAGTTGACGAGAATGTCCCTTATTACTTCCGCCACCATAAAAAGTTGCCCACTTACTTTAATGGTTATACGGTTGAATTGACCACTTCCCTTCTGCCACTGCGCAGGGACAATCATTTGTTCAAAAAATTCGGAAGTGTAAAAATCGACCTACTTGAAGAAGGAGGGTTTGCCTATGTACTGACCGGGTTCAGAAACAAGGCGGCAGCGAGGGCTTACTTGGAAATGGTAGCCGAGCACCATTGTGATACTGCAAGAATAGTTTATTACAAAAATGGAAAAAGGAAAGTCAAGCGTTGATTGACCTGATTTCCACCCTATGACTTGGATAAAAAAGAGGCTGGCTCATGAATTGAGCCAGCCTCTTTTTATTCCCGGAAGGGAAATATCTTACATCAATTCCGGCATGGTAGTCGGAAGGTACAAGTTGTCTTTCAATACATTTCTAGAAACGACGATACGTTGAACTTCTGATGTCCCTTCATAAATCTGGGTGATTTTCGCATCCCGCATCAAGCGTTCCACGTGATATTCTTTCACGAATCCATAACCGCCATGAATTTGCACCGCTTCGACCGTGTGTTTCATTGCAGCTTCGGAAGCGAATAATTTAGCCATGGCGCTTGCAGCGTCGTAGTTCATGTTATTGTCCTTGAGCCATGCAGCACGGTGTACCAATAAACGGGCAGCTTCGATATCAGTCGCCATATCCGCCAACTTGAAAGAAATCGCTTGGTGCTTGTGAATCGGCTTACCAAATGCCTCACGTTGCTTGGAATATTCCAAGGACAATTCATAAGCGCCCGCCGCAATGCCTAATGCCTGAGCCGCAATACCAATTCGTCCACCGGACAAGGTTTTCATAGCGAATTTAAATCCGAATCCATCTGGTCCGATGCGGTTTTCCTTGGGCACTTTCACATCATTGTACATGATGGTATGCGTATCACTAGAACGAATTCCCAACTTATCTTCTTTCGCACCGATAGCGACTCCATCCCAAGCGGTTTCGACAATCAATACGTTGATTCCTCGGTGCCCTTTCTCCACATCACTTTGAGCGATGACCAAATGAACATCTGATGTACCACCATTGGTAATCCAGTTTTTGGTACCATTCAGGAGATAATGATCGCCCATGTCTATAGCTGTGGTACGCTGACTGGTCGCGTCACTTCCCGCTTCGGGTTCAGATAAACAAAAAGAACCGATCCATTCGCCCGTAGCGAGTTTGGGCAGGTATTTTTGTTTTTGCTCTTCCGTTCCATATTCTTCGATTCCCCAGCAAACCAATGAATTGTTGACGGACATGATAACAGAACAAGAGTTATCGATCTTAGACAATTCTTCCATTGCGATAACGTAAGAAACAGTGTCCATTCCTCCTCCTCCGTACTTGGGATCAACCATCATCCCCAAGAAACCGAGTTCAGCCATTTGACGGACTTCGTCTTTGGGATAAGTCATGTTAGAGTCCCGCTCGATGACTCCGTGCTTAAGTACATTTTGAGCAAAATTCCTAGCAGCTTCCTGAACTGCCAAATGCTCTTCATTGAGTTCGAATATCATTGTAAATTGATTTGAATGTTTGTGATTTTCTGCTTGGTTTCGCAGAAATCGCTGCGAAGATAATATAATTCCGGCGGGTATTGTTCAGGCAATTGTCAAACGATTA
>JAHDCE010000575.1 GCA_020630045.1 Saprospiraceae bacterium
ATGAACATTTACAATAGAATCAAGTTAAGCTTAAAAAACTAGTAATTATGAAAAATTCATCTTTAATTTTCGTGCTTCTTTTAAGTCTAATCACCTCAAGTTTCGCACAAACTGATTCATTGGAGTATTTTGACATTGAAACCGGAAGTGAAGGTATCATCCTACTCTATCCTAATCCCAATGAATATCCTTTACAGCCTGCTGTCATTTCGCAACCTTCCAATGGTACTGTCACCTTTCTAGGGATAGACGAATTGGGTATCGAACCAGAGGATTATTCCTACTACGGAGTTGACGAAAATGACATCTATATTAATTATCTACCCGATGATGATTTCTCCGGACAAGATACATTAATTATGGAAGTCTGCGATTCAGTACTGGCAACTTGCCATACTTTCGGAATCATTTATTGGGTCAACGAATACATCGAACACGAACCGGATCCGAGTGATGATCCAGGCGATTCTGATTATTATGAATATTACCCACTAGAAACTTATGTCAATACTCCGATATATTTCTATGTACCTACCGAAACCCCACTCGAACAAGAGCTCAGCGTCTATGACGAACCTTCCAACGGAACTATTGAATTTACTGACTTGGAAGGCTTGGGAATCGACCCGACCGATCCGATATATGAGAATATTGGAATAATCATGGGATATATTCCCGACGAAGGATTTTCCGGTTTGGATTCATTCATCATCCAAGTATATGACCCATATTATGGAGAGACTTTACTGCTAGGAGTCGAGATGCATGTATTTGGTGAAGCACCGGATGGTGTTTACCGTTTGTTCGGTGCTATGGGAGGAACGACCACGACATCGACCTTCGAATTCTTGTCAGAAGAGTCAACTTCTATCTATCCCAACCCCGCTAAGGATGTCATCAATATCCAAGTAGAAGGAATGGAAAACACACGAATGGAATTGAGTTGGTATTCGCCGGAAGGCAGGTTGGTCCGAAGTGAAGCTACTACGAACGGCAGGTTAAATATTTCCGCTTTACCATCCGGCTTATATTTCTTGGAAATCAACACTAATGGAAAACGATTCGTCAAGAAAGTGAAGAAGGACTAGCATAGATTATAGCGCAAATTCAAACGCCCGAAAACCTCCATGTTTTCGGGCGTTTTTTTATTCACACTTCATTCGGAAAAAATATTAATATTCAAACCCCTTATACTTCCCCGTCTTCCAATTTTCAAAATCATTATTGTATAACTTTGAAAACCTGCGGTCGGATACTCCACCTACCAGATTGGTGTATAATTTGTCTTCCGACAAATCGGATACAATGCGGAAAGACGGAGCGAAACTGGTATTCCTTCCCGTTGAACGGAATGTTTGTCCTTGGTGGACGGTGGCCATATTCCCCGCAAGAGGAAACGGACCTTTGTCAAAACCTAGAAACTTAGGCAACTTGCCACCCAGTAGGATATGGGTTAATGTGATATGATTCACTTCACCCCAAGTCTTAATGGTTCCGTCCAAGGCTTTTTTGATCGCTTTTTTGTAAATATCATCACGATTTTCGCCCTTGAACCAAAGTGATTTTCCGGACAATAAAACGGCATCGAAATTCCTGAAAAAAGCATGGAAAAAACCGGTTTCGGTTTGGATAAAATCGGTGACGGTTTCTCCTAGGTTCGTTCCGAATACTATCGCATACAATTCATGGTATATCTTTTCGAATAAGTACGCTCCTTTTGAATCGGTATCATATTTCAAATCCCAATTTTTCAATATTTCCCCGGAAGGGGAATCCGGCAATAAGGGACGAATGATTTCCATGAACATTTCCGCTTGTCGCGAATGAACGTCAAAATGAAATGCTTGCGAGTGTCGGATATCATGTCCGTCCTGACCTTCGATCAGTTGTTCGATGCGTTTGGCTCGGTAATCGCCCATCGGCATATTCAGCGGCGCTACGTTACCGAAGGAATTGAGGTCATGATTGGCGGTGATGATATAACCACATTCCGGGTTGTAAGACCTCGGCAAATCTTCCGGTTCGTGGAAGCCTTGCCAATCGTTGGAGGAATCCCAACCTTCCAAGGGGGAGAATCCGGATTGTCCGGCTCTCCTTTGCGGCATCAACCCCGACATCTGAAAACCGATATTACCTTGCGTATCCGCCATGCCCCAACAAAAGGAAGATTCGATTTTTCCGGCAAGGGCCATCCCTTCTTCTACACTTTGGGCGGTGGCGAGTGACAGTCCAGCCTTTATTCCTTGAACGATACTGTCTCCGCCACTCCATTTGGTGGTGAGATAGATGCCGTCTTGTGTCGCGTCGCCTTCTAGGGCGCCATGCTCATTTTCATAAAACTTGACGGTGACCGGCTTTCCTTTTTTCCGTTCGATGACTTCTTCCCGGATTTGGAAATCCCGCCACTCCCCGTCTTTCAAGTATTTTCCGTTTTCCACTTTTTCCATCCAAGAGTCCATCGCATCCATACATGAATAGGTGGCGCCCCAAGCCATATGTTTCGATCTTCCTATCGGAAAACTGGGAACTCCCGGCAGGGTCGCTCCATGTACATAATTGTCCGGTAAAACGGCGGAAGCTTCGTACCAAACGGCTGGCAGCCGATTGATTTCCAAATGAGGATCATTGGCGAAAACCGGTTTGCCCGAGGCGGTCCGGCTGCCGGCGATCATCCAATTGTTGGAGGCCATCATCGGAGCGGCGCCGACATTCCATTTTACGGCATCGGGAATGATACCTTCCAGTTTTATTTTCCGAATCAAATCTTCGTCATAGTCTCCAGGTAGTCCTTGGAACAATTCGTTCAACAAATCCTTGGAAACGCCGTTTTGCACCATTTGTAAAAACAAGCGTTCGATGTTTCCCTGGGACTGTGCCAAGGAGATAAAGCCAGTCATTTTAACGACCATCATGCTATCTTCCGGCTTCCAATTGAAGTC
>JAHDCE010000576.1:0-840 GCA_020630045.1 Saprospiraceae bacterium
TATCATGGCGAGGATGCGAAGCGGAGTCAGGGCAAAAGATGTTTTCAAAATTTAAAATTATTTAGTTTACAATGTATTAAGGCCGCTGGCCAAAAAAATAGATACCATGTCAAAAAAAATTAAAGACGTCGTCAAAGAAAGATACACAAGCGTTGTGGTCTCCGAGAACAATCTCAATTGTTGCACTCCATCTTGTTGTTCACCCATTCAAGATTTGACATTTAGCGAAAGCTATGAAACCGTTGAAGGATATAGCCAAGAAGCGGATTATGGGCTAGGCTGCGGCATTCCGACCAAGGATGCGAAAATCAAACAAGGTGACACTGTACTCGACCTCGGCTCCGGGGCGGGAAATGACGCATTCGTCGCACGTAGTTTGGTCGGAGAATCGGGTCATGTCATTGGCGTAGATATGACAGAAGCCATGATTGACAAAGCAAATGAAAACAATAAGAAACTAGGCTATCAAAATGTAGAATTCATCCTAGGAGAAATTGAAAATTTGCCCTTGCGGGAAAATTCAATTGATGTGGCCGTAAGCAATTGTGTAATGAATTTGGTTCCTGATAAATACAGGGCTTATTCCGAAGTTCATCGGGTTTTAAAACCACAAGGTCACTTTAGTATTTCAGATATTGTATTGAGAGGAGAATTACCCAAAGGCGTCCGGGAAGCTTCAGAAATGTACACGGGATGTATTGCAGGCGCCATGCAAAAAGAAAAATATTTGGGCATTATCCAACAATCAGGTTTCAAAAACCTGAAGGTAACCAAGGAGCGTGAAATCCTAATCCCTGATGAATTATTGCTTCAATATACCACTAAAGAAGAATTGGAAAC
>JAHDCE010000576.1:850-2936 GCA_020630045.1 Saprospiraceae bacterium
AGAAAAAGCAATAGTGCGATTATTAGTATCGGTGTTTATGCGGAAAAATAAACATTGTCTCAAAGCAGCATCTTGGTGCTTGCAAAATTCGCCTTATTTTTGGTTTTTATTCAGGGTTGTGTCATAAAATATTCCAATAAAAAATGGCAGGTCGTCCACTAGGACAACTTGCCATTTTTTACACTCAGGAATAAATTCCCTATCGCTCTACATAATTTTTAAGCAAGGTCAATCCCCTCTCATTCGTACTCGCCATTTCAGCTTTAGCGCCGAACAACCACATGAATAATGCTTCGACGATTCCGGATTCCACTTTGAAATCTTGGGTCACGACCACTCCATCCGATGACTTGGAAAACGTATAGTCGAATGTCGGTGTCGCCTTGAATGGTTTTTGGATATCACAACGGGTGCCGATAAAGTTCAGATTGTCGATTTTCACGATTTCCTGATAGCCCAAATCTTTTCCTCCGTTGCCTTCCCAATGGAACTGCGCCCCGACTTGTCCGTCCGTTCCCTTCACTTCATATTGCTGGGAAGGATCGGCTTCTAAAAAGGGCGACCATTTCGGAAAATTGCCCAAATATTTCACCATATCGAATACTTCCTGTTGCGTGCCGTCTATGGCGACTTTCTTCGTGATATGGATTTCCGTCAATTGGCTCGCTTTGTAAAATGCGAATCCTAAGAATGCGATGATGGCTACTGCTATTATTGATAAGATCATTTTGATTTTCATTTTAAATGTGATTAAATAACTAAGAATAAGTTGTTAGGAAATAGGATTACATAGGAAGGATGTCGCGGACTTCTACCGTACCGCCCATGTTCAGGATCGGACAACCTTTCGCCATTTCAAGCGCTTCGTCGATGGATTGGCCGCGGACGATCATATTGCCGCCTAAGGTTTGTCCACCCACGAGGTTAATGCCTTCCGTTACTGATAAATCGGAATTGAGTTGTCGGCCGTTGAATCCGAGTTGATTGGTACTCACCAATTTTTCGGTGATGGCCAGGTTGCCGATGAACGCGCCCCACTGTTGGTGTTGCTCATTCAATTCTTCTTGTGTCGGTTGATAAGCAGGATTCGGTTCGAATCTGAAGATCATCATGAAATTTTTCAAATCGCTCATTTGTATCAATTTTTGTAGAAGCGGTTAAACTTCTTTGTTAATGAATATGATACAAATTTATGGGCGACCCGAATCATAAATCTTGCCATATGACAAGAAAACCAAATCGTACTATTTTTTTTATTTTTTTGCCAACAACTTCCTGTATATAGATATGTGTAAGAAGATGATTGTCGCAGGAGCGAATGCAGGAATAAAACAAAAAGGAAAGGCCGCTAAAGCATCCACCCCTTGAGAACCGGTCTCGATGGACAGTTTCGTCAGAATAAAAGCAGTAGCGGATGTTGCTAATATATCCACAAGCCCAAAAGTGTTCCAAGCCCATGTCAGTTTGCGGGCATAGGGTTTATTCTCCTTGACGGCACGGGCGACGAAAATACTGGACACTGCCGTAATGACATCACCCAAACCCGCCAATAAAGCGATGGATAAGGGCAAGGCTTCAAAAAATCCGAGAATCAAAAAGAAGGAACCCACTAACCTGAAGATGTGGACTTTCACCAAATCGGACAACTCCAATTTGGATAATATGGACTTATATATAGGTAGGTTAAAAATCACCAACAGTAGGAAAACCAACAATGGCATCATTGTCAATTTTAGGATTTTAGGCGGTAGGCTCACTTCGTCGAACCATCCATTGAGACAAGCGAACGACACATAAGCCAAATAGATGAAATAAAACCCAAGTATGAAACCATATATTTTATTTCCTTGCCCTGGGGTTTGTCCTCCCTTCCTTCCTAGACCTGCAATCATGAAGACAGGAAAAAGGATGGCGATCAAAAACAATACTGAAATCCAAACCGGTACGAAGTCAGAAAATGGTGTCATAATCAGAAAGTGTTTTACTTATTTTTCAAAATATCTTTTCTAATCCTACTCAAAGAGGTATCTGTCACCCCAAGATAAGTAGCGATGTGTTTGAGTGGTACATTATGCACCACATCCGG
>JAHDCE010000577.1 GCA_020630045.1 Saprospiraceae bacterium
GTATTAGATGTTATCACGAAAAATTGAGTATAGCCAAACCGTTATTTTAGAAATCCACTTCGTTATTCCCCTTAAACGTAGCTAAGGCTATGCTTTGCGGCGAATGCCTCGTTGATTCCCAAAATAATGATTCGTCTTTCATACGAAAAATTTCGTGATAACATTTATTGTATTCACCAAATTAAGTCTCTTTTCCACAAAGCGGCGTAATCCAGCCAATTGTTTTCGACTGAATTATCAAAATATTCTGCATTGTAATATTGCCAATGAGTATCGGTGATTACTACTTTTTTTACAACCCTTCCTTTATTGTAAAATCTGATTTCATTCAAATTGTCTTTATTCCACTTGAAATTACGAAACTGGGATTGAATTAAAGATAGAAATAGGTTTCTCATTTCATAGAGGTCATCTGATGATAATAAGAGAAATTCAGCTTCCCAATAAGATACCATACAAGGTTTGAAAAAAATATGTTTTGATACTTTTTCAGCTAAATCAGAATAGGTTTCTCCTACGTTATATATTGTTCCTGCTGTATAGATGCCATCCATTTGGAAAACCACTTCATCTCCGGTGGCATCACCTATTTTATTTTTTAGCCTACAACTATTAAGACCTGATTTTAAATTGAAGAATTGTGGGTAGAAATCTTCCATCAATTGGGCATGATTTCCAATTAATGAAATTTGATCGAAACGATACAAGTTTTTTCTTTCCCCTCGGGGCAAGTCATATATGGCATAATTATTACAAAAAATATAATCCATACCCCCTTCATAATTCCGTATTTCCCAGATGTCAAAATCTTCCGGTCGATCCTCTATACTTAAATTCCCTTTTCCTTTTCGAGATTTGAATTTTATATCAAGACAATTTTCTTCTTCATTGATATAGTATATTATTTTTTCCCAAAGTTCACCCCCTGTTTCTACTAGTTCTTGGGCCATAGCTTGGCAGTCAAATCCAAGGATAGATTTGTTATTTTTAGGGATTACCCTGAGCATTCTATTTATGATAATTGCCATGATTCTATTTTGTATCAATTGGAATTAGGTCAATATCGTTCGATAAAGCTCAATGTATTTCCGGACGGAATCTTCCAAGGAGAAATATTTAGGAGGACAGTATTCATATTGGTTGTTATATGCTTTTTCAAAGCCATTCGTCCAGTCATTTATTTCGACCGAATCCAAGGTGATATGATGTCCGCTAACGGTTTCTTGTAAGGCTCCTTTGCCGGATGACAGTATGGGTATGCCCAATCCGGATGCTTCTGCTGCAACGAAGCAAAATCCTTCACTATAAGAAGGGATACAAACGCAACTTGCTTGCCCTATTAATTTCAATAATTCGGGGTAGGGCAATTCGTGATATAATTTGAATATGCTAGGGTCGGGTTGTTGGTGAATTAAATCTTGAATGGTTCTGAATAGGGGGGTGGGGTATTTGGGAATGACCAATTCCAATTCCGTTTCCGGATGTTTTTTATTGAATTCGGCGAAAGCCGGAATAATAATATCTAGTCCCTTGGAAACCCCTAAGCGTCCTAGATATAATGGTCGGAATTTTTGTTGTATCGGGCCTCTTTTTTCTTTGTTTTTCCATTCTTTTTCCATGCCGCAATAAATACGGGATACTTTTTTTTCTGATTTTCCGCCATTGATTAATTCGTCTTTCGTAAAATCGGAAATAGCGACAATATGAGTGAATGGTAATTTGAATATTAATTTTTCAAAATTGGAATAAGCTATTCTGTGAAAATGTTTTAAAAATGGAAGTTGCCACCAAAGCTTATTCCAATATTCATAAAATGTGAGGACTGATTTTTTTCCTAGTAATTTAGCACCTATCCAAGCCGGTAGTGCAGCATTGTAGGTAGCGGTTTGAATCAAGTCGTGTCCCCTTCCGTATTTCAATACAAAAGGGATAGCGAAAAATGAAAATAAGAATCTATTGTAACATCTGATGCGTTTGACATGGACGCCATTTATCATTTCATCCGTTGATAAATAATCGGCGTATAAGGTGGTCAAAACAGTTACCTGATGTCCGTTTTCGACCAAGGATTCAGCTAAGGATCGGAATAATTTTTCTGCTCCTCCGATATAGGGGTGATAATGTTCAACGACAATCAGGATTTTCATTTCTCCTGTTTTTCATCCTCTTCTTTCAAAGCGAGTTCTCTAATGAGTTGAGTGATGGTTCGATCCTGTTTTCTGATTAAGGAAAACAATTTGAATTGCCAATAGAAAAGTAAACCTATACAAAAGAAAAGAATGGCGTTGATATTACTTTTAAATCCTAGGGCTTTGGCCAAATTGACGGAAATGAAATCGGGGAATATGGAAATCAAAGTGATGGCTACCCAAAAAATCAGTCCTAAAACCAGTTCGCCGATTGCCGCTTCCCCTTTCTTGTATCTCAAGATGAGTGTGATGGCGAAGCCCAGTGTCACTAACGGAACGAGTATTTGAAACAGCCTGATGTCCATGTGTCTTACGAATAGGTCTGGTTACAAATTTAGTCGGATTCGAGTAACATTGCTACCTTTGGCAAAAATCACATTCCTTTTCAGGGAAAAAATCGAAAGTTTATCGAAAATTCCATCAAATATATAGCTAAGACTTTCTTTGGATTAGAGGAAGTACTCGCAGAAGAAATCCGAGCTATCGGCGGAACGGACATTGAAGTTTTAAAACGGGCAGTTGCTTTCCGGGGAGATGACAAGTTGATGTATGATGCCCATCTTCGACTACGGACTTGCCTGCGGATATTGAAACCGATTTATCATTTCCAAGCTAGGAGTGAGCGTCAATTGTATCACAAAATAAGGACTTTTGAATGGACTCGGTACTTGGAAATTGATACCACGTTTTCCATTGACAGTACGGTGAATTCAAGACATTTCAACCATTCCAAATATGTGGCCC
>JAHDCE010000578.1 GCA_020630045.1 Saprospiraceae bacterium
CCTAAAATAACGATTCGTCTTTCATACAAAAAATTTCGTGATAACATCTATTCTTTTCAAATAGATTTTCAAAAAAGAAAGGCCAAGGATAAAATAGCCAACACTATACAGATAGGAAATAACAATAACCAGTATTTCCCCTTTAAGGCACGTACTCCTATTCCGGAATAATAATTCCTAGCATCATCGCCTATCAATTTCAATTGGTCTTCACTCAACTTCTTGTCCCGGATGGAAAGTCGTTTTTGGATTCTCCAATCTTTTTGCTTTTCAAAAGCATTATTGTTTTTAAAATCCGTGTGGTGATTGGGTATATTGTATAATGATCGCATAGCACTTACTTCTTTAATTCCAATTGATAAAAGTCTTCAGGCAATCTCTGTTCTGCACATAATCGTCTCCTTTAAACATCAAGGGTATTGATTCTTTCAGAAGATAAAAAGAAAGTCCTAGACATCTCAATAAAAACGAGTAAGGTGCCCTACTCACCGACCAAATAACGATTCAGCGGAATTCGATTTACTCATTAGATGAACAAAGCCTTCAAGCAGTGGCTCGACCGATGACTATAGTCGGACATTAACGCACGAATTGAAACCATCGGATTTGTCCTTACGGTTTTTTCGCCGTTCCTTAGCGACTAGAAAAATCCATAACATGGAATCCAAAAGAAACTTCATATTGGTTTTACCCCTACTCTACTGCTTGCTCATTTGCCTTACGGCAAATGGCCAAGAAGAGACGGATTCCCTCAAACGGAAAACCAGTTTTATCGTTTTGCCGGCAACGGCATATACACCTGAAACGGGGTTCACCATAGGAGGTGTGGGCGAGATGTATTTCGACTTGGCGAAGGATGGAACCAGTCGGATGTCTAAGTTCCAATTGGGGGCGATATATACGACACGAAAGCAGATGTACGTCAATTTCGGTGCGGAAGGTTTTACCAAAAATGAAGATTACTATTACTATTTCTATACCAAATATTCTCGATTCACGGATCAGAATTACGGCATCGGAAACGATGCGAACGTACATACCGAACAGTGGTTCGAAGATGACGAATTCAAGGAATCCAACTACCTCGATTTCAAATATCAATCTTTTGGTATCGAGGGTATCGGATTGAAAAAAATCGCTCCCGGGCTTTCTATCGGTTTGCATTACAAATTCGAAACTTTGTGGGATTACGAATTACTGGCGGATAGCACGAATATCATTTTTGCAACACCTACAGAATTGTCTCCCGGCAGATTTGAAGGCAAACGTTCGGGCATCTCTCCGGCATTGAATTACGATACCCGTAAAAATTCGAATAATCCGTTGGACGGTACTTTTATCCAGTTCCGTAATTTCTATTACATGCCTTGGTTGGGTAGCGACTTCCATTACATCGGAGTCTCCATTGACGCCCGCCATTATATCAATATTTACAAGGAGCATGTGCTGGCTTTCCGCCTGCGGAATGAGCAGCGTTATACATTCAATGACAGTTGGGTTCCCCGGTTCGATTTGCCCCGTGTCGGTGGAAAGGATTTCGCCCGAGGATATTATGAAGGCACTTATGGCGACGATCATATGGTGGCGTTCGAAGTGGAATATCGGCTACCGTTTTTCCAAGACAAAACCGCTCCTTGGTGGAAGTTTTGGAGAAGGCTCGGATTGGTGGTATTCGCTAGTGGATCAAGGGTGTATCCGGATTGGGAATCATTCGCTTTATCGGATATGCGTTACACGGTCGGTGTCGGAGGAAGATATGCTTTGAGTTTCGACCAACGGGTGAACGCACGTCTTGATATTGGTTTAGGACTTGATCCAAAATCGGATTTCAGTAAACGTCATATCGGTATTTATATATTTATACAAGAAGCATTCTAATGAAATACTTTTCCGTTTTCATTCTAGTATTCTTATTTTTTTCTTGTCAAAACAATTCTCCTATTGGAGAAGAAGAAAATCCGAAGACGAGCACAAAAGAAACCTTGATACCGGAATTCCAATCCTTGTTGGACTCAGTCGACTTGTCTGGAGAGATTTTAATATATGATTTAGAAAATGATGAATACTTCTCCAATGACTTTTCTTATTCCCGAAAGGGGAGCCTGCCGGCATCCACTTTCAAAATCACCAATTCCATCATCGCTTTGGAGACTGGTGTCGTAGAAAACGACAGTACCTTATTCAAATGGAACGGGCAACCTCGTAATATGGATATCTGGGAGCGGGATCTCATTTTCAGGGAAGCATTCCGTTTGTCTTGTGTTCCTTGTTACCAAGAAATCGCCCGAAGTATCGGTGTGGAACGAATGAATGCGTACTTGGAAAAATTGGAATACGGCTCCATGCAAGTGGATTCGACGTCCTTGGATCAGTTTTGGTTGGTCGGTTCTTCGGCTATCAGCCCTTTCGGGCAAATAGATTTTATAAGACGATTGTATAACGCTGAACTGCCGATTTCCGAAAGGACGACTACCCTACTAAAATCCATGATGTTTTTGCAGGAAAAAAACGGCTACAAGTTATATGGAAAAACTGGTTGGGCCATTCGAGATGGAAATCATACCGGCTGGTTCGTCGGGTATTTGGAGTCGGGTGATAAAACATATTTATTCGCTACGCGGGTACGTCCGCTCCCTGAATTCGACATGGCGAATTTCCCCAGAATCAGAAGTGCTATCACCCTAAAAGCATTTCAAAAAATGGGAGTTTTATAAAGTTTTGTTGATTCTGTTTAAAGCGGTAAAATTATGACACAAAAGAAAAACATCAATCAATTTTTATTACGTGCCTTGGGTGAAATATTATTCATCATTATAGGAGTTTTGATTGCTGTCCAAATTGATGCTTGGATGAACAATCGAAAAAACAACGTGATCCGATGTGAATACTTATCCGAGCTACAATTCGCCATTGAAAAAGACATT
>JAHDCE010000579.1 GCA_020630045.1 Saprospiraceae bacterium
CAAGTTGAGGACTGTACGAAGGATAAAGCAAAAAGACCCGAAAAGCATATTCCTTGATTATTTATGGCCGGGTACTTACTTATCATTCATGTTACACGGTAATCAGGCTTTTATTATGGGAAATGGTTGCACGGAAATTCCTAGGATTTTCCAATCGGGCTAAGACCTAATTTTCTACCCTCTTCGATCATCAACTGGTAAGCGGACTCATATTCATTTGGAATTTTACCATCCAAAATGGCTTCTCGAATGCAATTCTTAATCACACCGACTTCCCTAGAAGGTGAAATCCCGAAAACATTCATAATCGTTTCACCCGAAACCGGCGGTTGCCAATTGCGAATTTTGTCTTTCTCTTCTATCTCCTTGAGTTTGAGTCGGACCAATTCATAGTTTTCCAAATACCTTTTGACCTTACGCTCGTTTTTAGAAGTAATGTCCGCCTCACACAATATCATTAGTCGATCGATATCGTCACCGGCGTCATATAGAAGCCGACGGATAGCCGAATCCGTAATATTTTCCTTAGTTAAGGAAATAGGACGCAAATGCAGCCTCACCATTTTCTGGACGAATTTCATTTTGTGATCCAATGGCAAACGCATTCGGCGGAAAATCTTAGGAACCATTTTGGCTCCCAATACTTCATGGCCGTGGAAAGTCCAACCTGATTTAGGATGAAAACGCTTGGTGGGGGGCTTGGCGATATCATGTAAAATCGCCGCCCACCTCAACCACAAATCGTCTGTATGAGCACAAATGTTGTCTAGGACTTCCAACGTGTGATAGAAGTTGTCTTTATGCCCTTTGCCATTCTTGTACTCAACGCCGTGTAGAGCGATCATTTCAGGAAAAATGATATCCAATAAACCACACTTGAACAAGAGCTTGAATCCGATGGAAGGCTTTCTCGAAAGGATAATTTTATTCAATTCGGTCGTGATCCTCTCCCTAGAAACAATCCGCATCCGATCCCTATTTTCACTGATGGAGTGGAAGGTTTTCGGATCGATCATAAAATTGAGCTGCGTAGCGAACCGGATGGCTCGCAACATCCGCAATGGATCATCGGAAAATGTTTTTCCCGGTTCCAATGGAGTTTTGATAACTTTCGTCTCCAAGTGGTGGATACCATTGAAAGGATCTATGATTTCTCCAAAATTTTCATCATTCAAAGAAACCGCCAAGGCGTTGATGGTGAAGTCACGACGATTTTGATCGTCTTCCAATGAACCGTTTTCTACGATGGGTTTGCGAGAATCCGGTCGATAAGATTCTTTTCTAGCTCCTACGAATTCGATTTCCATACCCTTGTGCCTGAACATGGCAGTACCGAAACGTTTGTATACGACCACTCGGGGCATCGGACGCAATTTGCCGGCAATAGATTGGGCCAATTGGATTCCACTACCTACACAGACCACATCCAAATCTTTGGATGGGCGTCCGAGCAGCCGGTCGCGGACATAGCCACCGACCACATAAGCGGGAAAGCCGATCTCATCCGCCGTTTCGGCGATAAGTCGAAATACCTCCCTTTCTTCATTCCTAATATTGAATACCATAGTTTCCGTTGCGGATTTAATCCGATAGGGAAACTATTCTCGTAAGAAGATAAGTTCCCCGGAAGGGGCGAGCTTTATAATTACTGATGGGTTATTCAAGTCTTTTTCGCCTTGTTTGTGCCGCACCACAAAATCCACACCCTCCAAAATATCGGAACTGATTTCACCGAAATTTCTAGGAAACGGGAAATTACTAATATTTGCTGAAGTTGCGACTATCGGACGGCCGAATCTGCTAATGATTTCTTGACATAATTCATCTTGAACCATACGAATGGCGACACTGCCGCCCGGCCCTAGTAAATTTTCCGCCAAATTGATTCCCTTGTCATAGATGACCGACAACGGGCGTTGGTGATAAGATAAAAGGGTTTCGACTTTAGGATGAACGTGCTCAACATATTTTTTGAGCATCTCAATGTCACTGACTAGGACGACAAGGGGCTTGTTCTTGTCCCGCCGTTTCAATTCATAGATTCCATCTACAGCTTTAGGGTTGGTAGCGTCGCATCCGACACCCCAAATCGTATCGGTCGGGAACAAAATACGTCCGCCCCCTTCCAAAACTTCTACTAATTCATCAAGCCGTTCGAATTCGGCCATAAAAATTTGCTTAGCTTTGCTTATACTAATGGTCATTGGTAAAAAAGATTTACAAAGTTAAATCATTCATGTTATTTACTTGCACAAAAAATAGCGCGAAGGTTGCAGAATTTTTTTGATAATAAAATGTGAGAATTTCACAACCATTGTCCTTGCATCGTTATTCCCTTTAAAGGGATTTAAAAAATAACAAGGGGTATTTTTCAGTTACAAGAGAAAGGTAGAAGTTATGACTCGTATAGGCACATTATTTTTAATTACTATCTCTATAATACTAGGCGTTGCAAATTCGCTGCATGCCAAGCACATTATTGGTGGAGATATGTATTATGAGTGCAATTCTGATGGTTCATATACCATCACCATGACCGTCTACAGAGACATGGCTTCTGGGGGAGCACCATTTGATTCTCCCGCATATTTTGGTACTTTCGACGGTGGATTTTTGACCCGGTTGGATTCGGCATATATTGATAGCAGAACCACTGTTCCACCAAATACATTGGAGTGTTTTTCCGTTTCCAATCCGCCTCAAGTAGAGAAGGCGGTATATTCTTTTCGAACTCCTGTTTTACCGGTTTCCAGCAATGATTATACCATCGCCTACCAAAGGTGTTGTCGAAACGAAACCATCAACAATATTTTTAATCCCGGTGATTCCGGAGCGACGTTCTCTGTGGTGATTACCCGTGAGGCACAAGAAATTTGCAACGATAGTCCGGTTTTTGAGGCTTTCCCCCCTTTAATCATT
>JAHDCE010000580.1 GCA_020630045.1 Saprospiraceae bacterium
AAAAAGCCAATACCAAAATAATTCCTAGGGGATACATCCACCACTTATTAATCCCTTGATAAGCCGATTTGAAAAATGAATACATGATTATGTTTTAACCATACAAAATTAGTGATTAGTTCTTAAATAAAAAGGGGCCGCATGTTATGCAGCCCCTTCATATAAGTCTGATTTAAAATCAATCCTTTACAATCACCAACTTATGAGTGATGATATCATTTTTATGACTGATGAGGAAGTGGTAAACTCCCGGATTCAACTTGTCGAGTCTCAAAGTATGCACACTCGTTCCACCGTCTTCCGATTTGATTTCGTCGAAGAATTTCCTCCCCACATTATCGAAACCTTGAATTCGGACATCACCGGCTTCTGGCAATACGATTTCGATATTGGCTTTTGAAATGGTCGGGTTCGGATAAATCCTGGAAGAGAATTCCATCTCACCACCCAATATGGCGGATACGACCGGTGTCAATGTTGCCGTTCCGTCAAAGTCGATTTGTTCCAAACGGTAGTAATAACGGACGTTTTTATCGACTTCGAAATCATTGTACTTGTAATGGATGGGTTCACTACTATTGCCGTTCCCTTCTATCCATGCGATGGTTCGGAATTCGCTTCCGTCCAAACTCCTCTGTAAGAAGAAACCTTTGTTGTTGGTTTCAGTGGCTGTGATCCAATCGACAAGGATGTATTCGTCATCGATTCCCCGTGCCTTCAACGAAAGCAATTCGACCGGGAACCTGGCGTCGAAAATACCTGCGTCCAATGTCAAGTCTTCCGCTCCTGCGGCGATGGTTACGGTGTGTGTTTTACCGTCTGTTCCGACATCCGAATCACGTGTGTCGTCACCCGCATTGGGCAATGTGAAAACCGCCGTACTCGGCAGGTTGCTATATTTGAGATAGTAGGTTCCGGCCACTAGGTTGTCAAACAAATGATAACCGGTCGAATCGGTCATCGTCAGGGCGATGAGCGTATTCGAAGCGTCATACAATGCCACGACGATTCCGACAAGTCCGATTTCGTCGGAATCTTGGAATCCGTCGTAATTGTCGTCTCTCCAGACATAATTCCCTATACTTCCCAAGTCCTCTCCGAAATCATAGTCCACACCGCGTTCGCCGGCTTCCAATTCAATACCGTTATAGGCTTCATTGGCAGGAGATACGGTTCCCGTACCGATGGTTCCGGCATCAAGGGTGGTTCCGAGCGGAGTGCCGTCCATGACATCACCGATATCGGTTACTCCTATAGTCGCCGCAGTAGCAGTTGTGGAAAGCCAACCGGTCGGTTGCACCTCTTCGACATTGTACGTACCCGGATTCAAACCGGAGAAAGAGTATTCGCCCAGTTCGTTGGTGGTCGTACTCAACATGACATTATTATTGAAAATATCCCTTCCCGTCAACCAAATGGTTACGTCTTCGATACCGGTTTCGACACCGATCTGACCGTCGCGGTCATTATCCCACCAGACCGTTCCTGAGATGGAAGCGAGGCTCAACAATTTGATACAAAGTTCGTGGTTGTCGGCGTTGTCCGAAATGTCGGTTTCGTCCGTGGTGGTGGAAATATCGGCGATGTTTTCGATACAAGCCCCTACATTCGCCGGGATATCATTGACCGTAAAGTAGACTTCCACTGTTCCTGTCGCCCCGGGCGCTAATGTTCCAAGGTTACAGGTCACGGCGTTGCCTGCGTTTCCACAACCGACGCTCGTTCCGGTTACCGTCAATCCGCTAGGAACGATGTCCGAGATGACGACATTTTCAGCATCCACATTTCCATTGTTGCCATAAATCAAAGTATAAGTGCCGCTGTCATTAAGGTCTAGGACAGAAGGTCCGTCTTTTTCAATATAAACGTTGGCGTAATCACCGACGACAGTTTGTGCGTCATCATCATTATTGGTCATGTCGGTTTCCTGCCTGTCGTTCGAAACATTAGTGACGTTCAACAAGACGTCTCCGTCCACCGCATCCGTTTCATGCGTCGTGACGGTGATGGTTCCGTTGGAACCGACTTCCATAATCGCGGGACTCAGGTTCCAGAACAATGCCGTCCTTCCACTTCCTAAGTAATCCGTATCTACAGTGCTAGGAGTGGGGGAGGCGGCGTCATAAGCCACATTAGGAGGCAATACGTCCATCACCACTACATTCTGTGCGGACTGAGGCCCTAGCACTTCCCAGTTCAACTGGTAGATGATGGTTTCATTATCAACACCTACTACAGCCGATTTATCCACGCTCTTAATGATGGCGACATCGGTCAACCTTACGAAGATGCTATCTTTGTCGGCATTGTTGGCGATATGGTCGTTCCATTCGGGCGTCGAGGTGCTGATTTCGGTTTCTATATCGATTCTATCCTGACCGTCCGGCAATGGACAATCCACATCCACTTCGAAAGTGAAGTCGGGAGCCGAATCGGAAGTATATGTAGCCGTCCAGCTTTCCAAACAAGGTGCTGTTTGATCCTCGACGTTCGCATTGAAGGTCACTTCGAGACAAAGTTCGGTTTCACCCGCTCCGATACCGCTGATGTCGAAAGTTTCACCGGGTTGTAGGTTCATATTTTCATATCCGCTGATAGGGCTGCCCGTACATCCCGTTGCTTCGTCTAATCCCGATGTATATAATGTCGCTGTCGCGGAACTGCCTTCCGGAACGGTGATGTTCGGAAGGAGTCTGTCCCAAGCGTAAAGGGAACCGTCGGAATATACGGGGGTGGCGAAGGTCGTGGGTTCGTCAGGTAATGACATATAGCAACCGGAAAGGTCTTCGTTGCCGTCTAGAGGCAATTGGATTGCTACATTTGAAGAAGTGAAACCACGTCCGGAAATCCAAGTATTGATAATTGAACTTGAAGAGATATTTGGCCAACTTGGACCGTCAAATACGATTTTGTTATTT
>JAHDCE010000581.1 GCA_020630045.1 Saprospiraceae bacterium
CTTGCCCTCTTTTAAAAGCTTCTTTGAAAAAACGGCGACTTTTTTTATCATTATTTAGACCTACCGCCTTCATCGCTTCGCTCCATTGTTCATCGCTCCATCTACGCATTTCTCTTTTCATGGATCGAACTAATTTTCTAAGGGTTTTTCGCTGTTGACGATTCCCCCTTATCTCAAACCTCCCATCCGGATCAACAAAATTCAACGGATTATTGAACCCATATCTGAATGGAGTCAATGAAGGAGCATTACTAGCCAACGGATCCACCGAATGCCACCGCCCCAAAGCCGGATCATACCACCTTGCCCCATAATCCATCCAATCCAAACCGAAGTCCGAAACCTGTTCCTTTCCATTATATTGATAACGGTTCTCATTTCCCGTAAGGGAAGCCCCTCGGTTCGGCAACTCCATACCGAACGGATAATAATGATGCGATTGTAAAATGTCAGAAGCTTCAATCGTACCGTTTCCATTTAAGTCGGAGAAGGTGACGCGGGTGTTGCCCAAGTGATCTTTGAGCGTATATTCATATCGGAACGAATCCACTCCTACCGGCACACACCGTCCCTCAGGGTGATAAATCGCCTCAAGTTTTCCGTCTACATATTCGAGGCCACCAAAATAATGACGGGTGCTACTAGATGTTCCATCACTAGTCGTTTGGCTGAGTTTGACGCCGGCGGCATCATAAGAAATATCCATCCGGCGGTCGGTGCCGGGCCATTGGAAGGTGGTCGGGAGATTCATGTCATTGTAAACGATGTGTACTCCTTTATTGCTGTCCGTCGTCATATTTCCATTCAAATCATATTCATACTCGACAAGGCCGGCGGTGGTCGGTTCTTGGAATCCGACTTCAGGGTCGCCCGAGTCCGAGACATTTTTTAGGCGATTGCCGATATAAGTATAAGACAAATCGTCAATAAGACCGAATCCGGTACCATCGCCCAATGTTCCACCGGGAGCATTTCGCGAAAGCGAAATAATATTTCCATGCAAATCATAACTAATTTGAGGAACATCATAAGCGCCATTATTTCCCGTAAGGGAAAAAGAGGCTTGCGACAATCGATTGCCATCATCGTAAATGAAATCATATGTCATGACATCTTCTCCCTTAGTTTTCCAATTGATAGAACTGATGTCGCCATTGTGCCTGGGCGATAAGCCATTTTCATACTTCAAATTCAAATGAAATAAATCATTGACATCGACTCCGACGGCAATACTGTTCAAATCATTCATGGCCGTCAACCATCCCCGTTCATGATAACGGTAATCAATCGACTGCAAGGGCAGAGAGGAGTCGGTATTGTAATGAAGGTCTTTTTCTATCACTTGCCCCGACTCATTATAGGTCAATTCGGAGAGCAATATTTCTTCTTGATTGTTAATGCGATGGTAGGTTTTGATAGGTCGTCCCGCATGGTCGTATTCATGCCTTGTATCTAACGTTAATTCTTTTAACTCGTCATCTACAGTCGCTCTATGGAATCTATGTGTTCGCGATACTTTTCCTTCGAAATCATACTCGGTCGTATTGTATTCTAAACCCGCCATATGATTTTGCCCATTGGTTTGAACCACACGCATTTTATCATCATAATAGGTGCTGGTCAAAATCCATTTATTGGAACCGTCCAGACGCTTAATACGTGTGCCGGTAATTTGCCCCGTCGTTCTTGTAAAAGGATAAGTTGATAAAGGAATGGATGAGATGAACGGAGCATAATTTTGATTATCTACGATATCACCATCATTGTCGAAATCGTAATCGTCATAATAAGTAATCGTACGAACTTCCATGTTCTTAGTCGGGAACGCTTTATTACCATAGCCATGCCAAGATCCGGTACCGTTGTGTTGTTCGTATTGCTTGTATTCGCTTTTATTAATACTTGGTGTCGAGCCGCTGCTATGGGTGTAAATTCCGGTCATCACCGGCCGTCCTATAATGTCATATTTTGTGTAAGAATATTTGAATAAAGGCGCTTGGTTCGCCGACTGAGTAAGCACGACTTGGTCACGACGATTGTACACGTATTTAATGATGCCCGCTCCTGGTACTTTTTTAGAAACCAATCTTAACCTTTTATCATATTCATATTGAAATAAAAATTCTGAATAGTCCGTATGTGAAATATCCCAGTTTCCAGATATTTTCATCATCTCCGCAGCTTTAGGTTGGATGATGGTCGTCAATAAGTCAAAATCGTTGTATAAGTAATATGTGTCAGAAAAACCGTCCGCTGTATTCTCCACGCAAGATGTATCTGTTTTTCGAACCAATATTATCCGTCCCAATATGTCTGTAAAAGTAGTGGTGGGAATACCATGTTCATCTGTAACGGTCACTCGTGTTAATGTTGATGCGGGATATGTGTTTCCATTCGAAAAATCCCTGACATCATCTTCTGTCGTATTTAAATCATATTGAGTTATTATGGTATGTCCTCCGCCGATTTGCCAAGCTGCCCCGATGCTTCCTTGTTCTTGAATTCGATTGACTGGAGAGGCTTCAAAAACTTGTTCAGAATACGGATAATTCGTACTGGTGACAGGTGTAGGAGGGCTAGTGTACCAGTTCAATATTTCATTTTTGATATTGGAAATATATTGTCCATTATTTCCATTTTTTGTCATGCTTGAATATTGGCTTCTATTTCTGCCTAAATCATCATAAAATATTGCATTCGCAATGTCATTTCCTTGAGGAGATTGATTCATTGCTATGACTTGCTCTTTTCGGCCAAGGCCGTCAGAATAAATGACCGCCGTATTTTTTTCAGATGGACTCAAGCTATGATATGTCGACAAGAAATTTTCCGAATCTTTTAAACCCGGGATACGTGCGGTATGAGTAGTTACTTTGTTTTTTCCAATGCTGTTTTCGTTGTGGTATTCATATTCG
>JAHDCE010000582.1 GCA_020630045.1 Saprospiraceae bacterium
ACCGTGATATGATTCATCCTCCCATAGTAGCCGCTCATAGTCCTTGACAAGAATATGAGCTGATGATCCAGCAGTTTGATTTTTTTATAACTTTCATACGAGCCATTCGGAGGCAATTCATATGATCCTATCAACTCAGGAAGAGAATCATTGCCAAGTTCATAGGCTAGTAAATATTTTGGAGTAACGACATTGTCCAGTGCATAAAGTGTATCTTCATTTATTAGAAGATCATCGATTGACTTCCGATACGGCCTAACATTATCAGGCAATTCCAAAGGCCGCCACTCCGCCTCATCGATATCCATATCCATGAAGTAAATTTTATCCGACTTTCCATATCCTCCGACAAACAGCAAGTTCTCATGCCGAATGATACAATACGGATCGATTGCAGGCGGGCAAGGAATGAATTTCATTTTATCATTGTAGTCTTCTTCGTTCACATTTGTAAACGCTATTCTATTTTGTATGGTGTCTAAACAAAAAAACCATCCGTCATCGGACAATATCATGCTTGACGTTATCGGGAAATTTATTTCACCGACTTGACGCAATTTTTCCTTGTCGGAAACCTCGTATAGATAATTTTTATCTCCTTGTGGTAATACAGTTTTTTGTGCCCAGCTCCCAACAGCGGAAATTAATACGATTTCAATTACAAAAACAATTCTTTTCATGAGAGTTCATTTTAAAAAAGAAAGGGTCCATCCCCTTTGGGATGGCCCTTCCTATCGTCGAAAAACTACCGATTCTTTATGCGGGCGCGGCCTTGCCGCGCCCTTTGAGGGTTTGTTACATGTCTCAATTGATATGGACGGGTATGGTGTATTTGACTTTTACCGGTTTTCCCCGATGCTTGGGAGCCTTTTCCCAAGGGGGCATGTCCATTATGATTTTCAATACGATTGTATCAAGGGCCGGATGTAATGATTTTCTGATTTCCGGATTCGACACCTTTCCTTTTTCGTCAATTACAAAAGAAACGGCGATGAATCCTTGCAAACATATATCTCCCCAGCCTTTGGGGTATTTCATGTTTTCCTGGATATATTCAATCAGCATCCTATTCGAATAATCTTTTTGTTTTTTGATATTTTTTAATGTATAATCGACTTTGAAAAGAGGCATTTCGTCCACCACTACAAATACAGAGTCATCCGGTTCCGAATATGATGGATAATGGATTCCATTTTTTTCAACAATAACAGGAAGGGAGCGCTCCTTGCTTGACATGGGGTCAACATCCATAGTCACTAGGGGAAATAAGCCATAATTGACAAGGAGCGTCCACCAACCTATTATCATAAAATCCATTCACTTAAAAATCTTTTGCTGATTACTTACCCGCTAATTTGAATTTGACCGGCATCGTAAATTGTACACGGACGGGGTTATCTCGCTGCTTGCCGGGCACTTCCCAAGTAGGCATTTTTTTGATAACCCGCATCGCTTCGGCTCCTAGCCCTCCTCCGGGTTCTTTCAATATTTCGTGGCCAGTGATACTACCGTCTTTCTCTACGATAAAACGGACATATACTGTTCCTTCGATATTATTTTCGCGGGCGATCGCCGGATATTTAATGCGGTCTTGTATAAATTCGATGATGGCTTTATCACTGCACTTCTTGAGGTTGTTTTTTCCCTCTACTCCATCACAGGTGACGAACCTTGGCATTTGCTCAACCACTTTCCAAAATTCGGGACCGTTGTCTACTGGTGGGGGTGGTGGAGGAAGAACAATTTTTTCAGCCTTCTTTTCTTCCTTTTTGACTACCGGACTTTCGATTTTCCGATTGGAAATAATATCCGTTTTCTTAATCGTTGGTTCTACGAAAGGCTCAGGGTCCGGCTCAGGGTTCGGTTCGGGGTCGATTTCAATATCTTCCAAGTCTTTGATCGGATCGACTTCTTCGATTTTGGGCGGAGGGGGCATTACCTTTTTTTCACGGGTAATGGGCGGTATTGGCATGATGTCATCCATGCTATCATCATACTCTCCGATTACCACCTCTTCATTATCATAGTCAATAACTGTGAAATTCAAGGCGGTAATAACGACGACCAAAGCGATGATAAGGCCTATTTTAAAATGTGTATTGCGGTTGCTTTTCAAGCGGGAAATATCATGTGTATATTTCATGACGAACGATTTAGATGATAAAATAAAGCCATTTACTCCTAGGGTATTTCCTAGGAAGTATTCCAATAATGGCAGTAATAATTCGACAGAAAAAAATCGGTTTTTCTAAGAAGCTGTTTGCATATAAATATCTTTAAATTCAAACAGTTTCTAAAACTCCGGTAAGTTCCAGGTCATCCGGATGATAGATGTCCATCGGCATTTTTCGGAATCCATTCTCCTTTCACGGGACAACCTTTCACTCGACCGGAAGTATCTTTTCAGAAGCTTCTTGACATGTAGATGTAAACCTTTTTATTTTTGGTGTGGCGAGTTATTATTTTTTTAAAAAAAATTTCAAAAATCGATATGACCAAGCAAGAAGTTATGAATGAACTCCAAGGAATGGGAAATCCCGGAACCAAGAAAATCATCAGTAAACACGGTGCGAAAGAACCTTTCTTCGGTGTGAAAATCGGGGACTTGAAAAAGTTGGTCAAAAAGATAAGGAAGGATCACGACCTTGCTCTCGAATTATATGAGACGGGAAACTCGGATGCCATGTATTTAGCGGGATTGATTGCGGATGAAAAACAAATCACGAAACAACAACTTCAAAATTGGGCGGATAACGCATACTGGTACTTACTCAGCGAATATACCGTCGCCTGGATTGCTGCGGATAGCCCACTAGGCTGGGAAATTGCCCAAGAATGGATTGCTTCCGACAAGGAGAGTGTTGCCGCGGCCGGCTGGTCTACCTTAGCCAGTTGGGTCGCCATTCATCCGGAT
>JAHDCE010000583.1 GCA_020630045.1 Saprospiraceae bacterium
CAAACCATCGATCAATTTCTAAAACACAATTTTGAAGAAATCCCTTCTTTTGAAAAACTTTCTTTCATTCAGCAATATCTATATAATGGTGAAAAATTCCCAAAAAATTTCGGAAACGAAATACCAGAAGTACTCAGTAGAAAAACTACAGGATTGGTACTTGTTATCAATACTGGCAATGACTGTAAATGTAATTACGTAGTAACTACCAGTCAAGCCATTCAATCAGGCACACAAGTCGTAGCCTGTCCAAGTTGCCCTTGGGGTAATGTCATAGAACAATACGAAGAATCCCAGAACCCCGATGGCGACGACTACAGCCTTCCTCTTGGAAGCGGAGGAGCTGAACAATGGTGGTTCCGTGCAGATAAAGGTCCTGCTAAATGGCACCATATATTTGCCGACGGATGGAAAGTCGGGTCCGTACCAGTAAGTACAACCTTTGATATCCAAGACCCTACGGCTCCTGGGAATGGATCATATGATAGTCCGAATTCAGTAAGATTTCTGTATACTTATATATGCACAAAGAATGGTGTCGTATATAGCGATTGCGGTTGTCAAGACAAAGAGATCAAACTTTCATACAGATATGATTCCGAGATTTTGGTTGACTCCAGAATTTTGGGAAGCTCCGGTTCAAGGGATGCCCATTCATTTATCCAAGATATCGCTTTTGTCTCTATGTACCGAGGAAACGGCGAAGTGGAAATCTTGGACGCAGGTGAAGTACGTGGTGAATCAAAATGTAGTTCCAGTTTCAATCCGAACTGGGCGGTTGAATTCATCAAGTTGCTCAATGATGTCTATCAAGTAGCGGATGCCGCCGAATCCGGTGGAGAAGATGATGGTTACTTGCCTCCTATCGACCCTGAACTTGTTGATGACCTAGCAGATCAGCTTGGGACGTTTCTTTCTACTCCGATTAAAATTATCACTGAGTGTTCTACCGCGGAAATCAAACGAGTTTTATTGAGCAATACAAGAACCATCCAATTATTTCCCAATGAAACCGTTCGTGTCGATTTGGTGAGCTATACGAAGCAAACCGTAGGAGGGAAAAGAAAATTCTATAGTGAAAACCGCGTCAATTCAGGCTATTTCATGTCCGGACTTATTTCCGGAAGCGCATACACTTCACTAAATCCCGAATGTTGCATGAATGCAAAAGCCAACTGGGCTTATGGCTCAAAACTAGGTTGGGAAAATGAACAAGATATGAAAGAACTAGCAGGATTGGACATGTATCACTTGGCTTCCGGCAACTATGCTTGGGGACATCCATCTAACGCCGCTATCGGCACAGTAATCCTTCCCGGAGAATTCGGTGTCGCTGAAATCAACAACAACTGTCCGTCATACGGAGGAAGACTTGCCGGCACAAATACCGACCTACAAACAGAAGCGGTAAAACTAGAAGTGTATCCAAATCCAGTAAAAGAACAACTCAACTTCAAATTCTCAGAAAATGATGTTTATTCATCTTACGAAGTCATGGATTTGAGTGGTAGAGTGAGGATGAACAATACCATTGACGAATACACCAACAACATTTCACTTCCCGCTTCCGACTTGACCAATGGTATGTATATCTTGGTTTTAAAAGGAACTGACGGCGAAATCCTCGAATCCAAAAAATTCGTAGTACAGAAGTAATACAATCACCTTCTCATCCATAACCCCAATTACTCAGCCCCGGTCATATGTAATGACCGGGGCTGTTTTCTTTTCCCCAATGTTTTGGATTGGTTTCCAAGGTCATTATTTTTATCAAAAAAAATGGCGACCAATAAAAACGCCCTCATCCGTTACAAAACCATTGACAAGTGTTTGCAAAATCGGCATCGCAGATGGACGTTGAATGATCTTATCGATGCTTGTTCAGATGCCTTGTATGAATATGAAGGTAAAGATGTGAGTGTCAGTAAAAGGACGGTACAACTCGACATACAAATGATGCGGAGTGAAAAACTCGGATACGAGGCACCGATCATCGTTTACGACAAAAAGTATTATACCTACGAAGACCCTGAATATAGTATTACCAATATCCCCTTGACGGAAACTGATATGGATGTACTTTCCGAATCGGTAGAAATGCTAAAACAATTCAAAGATTTTTCCCTCTTTTCCGAGCTGAATGGAATTATCCAAAAACTGGATGACAAAATTCACAGTGAAAAAAATAACCGTCGTACCATCATTCATTTTGAAAAAAATGAACAATTAAAAGGGCTCCAATATTTGGATACGATTTATCAATCTATTTTAAAAAAAATAGTATTGGAAATCACTTACAAATCATTTACAGCTAAAAGCAATAATACTTTTATTTTCACTCCATTTATTTTAAAAGAATACAACAATAGATGGTTTACTTTGGGACGAAAAAAAGGCATTGAAAAAACACTGATTTTAGCCCTGGATCGTATCGTTCATATTGATTTTAAAATTAGTGAAATCCATATTGAAGCAGACTTCGACCCTGACCAATATTTCAAAGACACATATGGTGTTACCGTCCTAAGTGAAAAGGATATTTTAGACATTGAACTGATTGTTGACAAACACAATGCGCCTTATGTCCTGACCAAACCCATTCACCACTCACAACAACTACTGGAATCATACGACTGGGGCGGCATTAAAATAGGAGTAAAGCTGCATCACAATTTCGAATTGGAAAGATTAATATTGGGTTTTGGAGAATCCATGCGAGTCGTAAAGCCTCGAAAATTAAAGCGTAAAATCCATTACAAATTAAAAAAAGCCATTGAACGATACGAGGCGGATCAAGAAGAGTCGGATGAATCGGATGACAACCTCAATATCAAAAAATAATATTGGAAAATGACTATCCGTTATTTGGCACCTTCAAACCTCTCCGTTAGGAGGCGAATGTTTATAGCCTG
>JAHDCE010000584.1 GCA_020630045.1 Saprospiraceae bacterium
TTATTATTGAAATAAGAACTCCTCCAATAAACCCGTATTCCGCTCCCAGTCAAAGTGCTCGATAACGAACTGACGACCGGTTTTTCCTAGGTGGGCTCCTAGTGCCGGATCTTGCAAAATGGATAAACAATGAGCGGCGAATTCTTCTGCATTTTTAGCGATGAGGATGCTGTCTGAGTCTGCTTGTAAAGCTTCGTTCGCCATTGGAGTCGTAATGCAAGGAATCTCCATCGCCATCGCCTCCATCAGTTTGTTTTGTAGTCCGCAACCGATAAACATCGGCGCCGCGAATATCCGAGAGGAAGCGTATGCATGACGGATATCTTCCATAAATCCTGATATCGTAATATTGGAATTCGCCAATTTTTTGACCTCCTTCGCCGGATTGATTCCGGCGATTAATATTTGAATATCCGGTTTTTCTTTTTTCAATATCGGCAGCAATTCTTCTCCTAGGAATTTGGCGGCCAATACATTCGGCGGATAAGACATATTGCCTACGAATGCGATGTCATATTCCTTTTTTATTTCCCGTAAGGGAGAAAAATAAGAGGTGTCCACACCATTGGGAACGATGTGAATTTTTTCATTACTGTCATGTCGAATAAACTCCCGATCATAAGCGGTGATGATACTATGGTGCTTGAATCCGTCGAATATTTTTCGCTCGTATTTTTCAACCCGTTTGTACTCGACGTCCAACATGATTTTCATCCAAGGAGAAGCGTGCCGCATGCGACGTTTGAGTCCGATGGATAAGGCGTCCATATAATCCAACGTGTTGGGCGTTTCTGTTTGTTTCACATATTCCGCCGTTCGGATGAGTTGAGCGTATATGCCATCAGGTTGGATGTCTTGTATTGATTTCCTTATCCGCCTTTCCGCTTTAGCGGAATAGAAATATGCCACCTGGAAAGGAAGATTTCGAAGTATGCCGTACCACAGCATATTGATGGCCCGTTTCCACTTTGGCAGTACGATGATTTCCACCGAAACACAGTGTTTTTTTAATGCATTTGTCGCGGCCTCATCCTTGTTTTCTCCTAGGGCGATGAGATGGATGTCATGCCTTTGTGAAAGTATCCTCAATTGATGGTACACTCGTAATTTGTCCCCTTTGTCCAAGGGGAACGGAACGCGTGATGTGAGGACAAGCAATTTCATATCCGACAAAGGTAAGGAACTCGTCGGTTTCTAAGTTTCCGGGTTTTGCAGGATGAAATTTTCTCCAAAATATTTGTAAAAACCTCGTATGGATTGCTCAATGTCCGGTATCAAATTTATTTTGATACGACCCTGATCACGTTGAATATTCATTTGTTTGATTTCCGATGGTAACTCCGGCAATTTTGTAATCGGATTATCAATCAAATTTAGGGTAATGTTGTATTTGTTGACAAATAAAATCCACTCTATCGGAAGGGTATTGATGTGATTATTCATGAGCTTGATGCTTTTGAGATTTTTCAATTGTAGGAGCCCTTCCGGTAATCGGGTCAATTGATTTTGGTTGAGATTGACGGATTCTACTTCGGTAAATCGGGTGATCCTGTCATCTATTTCCCGGATATTGTTATTCCATAGTCCTAGTTTTTTTATCCCGGACAACTCCGCCAGTTGATAAGGGAACTCCTCCAATACACCTGTAATAAAAATTTCCCGGGGGCCGAACTTCGGATTATCCTCACTGAATTCAAATTTCGTAATCGGATTATTAGTCAGTAAAAGGCTTTCCACGTTTTCAAAATGAGCGAAAATATCGGGATATTTCGTGAGTGTCGAATCATTCAGGCATACCTCTTTCAAGTTGGTCCAATTCAATATTTCTTTTGAGATATCAAGCTCTTTCAACCGGTGTAAGTGTAATCGTTTCACTTTTGTACACTTGTAAAATTCCTTGGGGAATCCACTGTTTTCCGTTGTTTCTAAAGCCAATTCTACAAGACTCTCTTTTCCATTTTCGATGTTGATTCGCCCCATCTTTTTTCCGGACAAATCCAAATATTTCACAAGGGGAAAAAATAAATCGTCATAAGTAATTTCGTTCGGGAAAACCCATTTTAAGTTTCGAACTTTCCGCATGGTTTCCTGACCTTGATTTGTTGGGGGTATCACATTTGTCAATTCCAATTCTTTGGCGTTCAAAATCGCCATTTGTCCGGTGTTTAGTTGTAATGGTGATTCGCTAAATATCCGCAAGGTATCGGGCTCGCCTGTCAAGGATATTATTTGTTCTAAACAATCGATGGTTTCACCATCAGGCACCCGGATACTCAGCATCGAAACCCCTTCGAAATATTCCGGATATTTGAAGAGGTCGGCAATCGTCCGTACATCAATATACCTAATGTGTCCGGGAAAGGGGTTGAAGTGCTTCAAGCTTTTGGCTAGGAATTGGAGATAGTTGATGTCCATTCCCCAAACATCCGGTCGTTCTCCTTTTATGTATTGGGCAACCATAGTTCCGAGATGGTATTTGTTCGTACTGCGAAACTCCCGGATCGGTATGTATTGCAATAGCAATTGCTCCGCCGTTTTTTTGATTTCCTCTTCAGGATGGCACAGCGCCGATAGTACCCAAATCGGAAAATATTTATCATCGGGCCGCAACGGTGTATTCAGGATAGAAAGCCCCACCAAAACGGTTTCCGGTGTTTTCGCTTCCATCAAAGCCCTCCAATTGTAGTGGTCATCAGATTCATTCCCTTCCGGGAAAATGGGCGTTCTGCCCAGACTGTTGATATACTCCTTGACTTGTATTTCGGTAACTTGGTTTTCAGTAGCGGTATCTTCGTAGGTTACTGCGAATTCGATTCCGTTCTTCGAATCGGTTAATCCCAATCTTGAGCAAATATCCAAGAGCGGAGTTTGATCCGTTGTCAACGAATCGGGAAATTCGAGTCGGAAT
>JAHDCE010000585.1 GCA_020630045.1 Saprospiraceae bacterium
CAAAGAACGGTATTGGATCAATGACGGCGACCCCATTAATGGTGTTGATGATGATGGCAATTGCTTGGACGACGACACCTTCGGCTGGGACTTTTTTGAAGAAAGTCCCCAAAACCACGATTATCACGGGCACGGAACGGCAGCGGCCGGTATCATTGTCACCGGTACTCCGAGCGATGTCGAAATCATGAACATCAAAGCATTCGATCCGGAAAGCGGAAAAGGAAACATCTTTGATATCGTCTGTGCTATCGCTTATGGCGATATGATGGGAGCGGATATTTTCAACATGAGCTTCGGATATTATGGATCACCTTCCATCTTATTGGAAAATGCCATCACCAATGCGGGGGGCACTGAACCCAAATTATTCGTAGCATCGGCCGGAAATGAAGGAACGGACAATGATTTAATTGAACACTTCCCTTCAAACTACATGCTACCCAATCTAATTTCCGCTGCCGCGATGGATGAAACTCTTAGTCATTTAGCAGGCTTTTCGAATTTTGGAAAAACGACGGTTGAAGTCGCAGCACCGGGAACCCAAATCACCACAGCCGGCATAGAATTCCCGATACAAACCATACTTGTTGATGGAACATCCTTCGCAGCCCCCCATGTCGTTAGGGAAGCGGCTAACATCATGCTCAACAATCCGGGATACTCTGCCCAAGATGTTATTTCATGCATCATGGATAACGCAACTCCGATTCCTAACGGACTGGACTCCTTGATTACAGGGGGGCAAATTGATGAAGGACAAAGCTGTATCGACTGTACCGTTCCCACAGGAGTATATGCAGAGGCAAACTCCATCATACGGATGACCGTGTACTGGGACAATGACCCGGCAGCCACAAAATACCAAGTCAGATATCGTGAATTCGGGTCACCGAGCTGGACGGTCGTAGGTAGTGCCCCGGGCAATGATTTCAAATCCATTTATCCCTTGACTTTCGGAGGGGCGTATCAATTCCAAGTCAGAAAACTTTGTGGTACTGAATGGTCGGCCTATAGTCCAATATATGAAATATATATGCCCGTTTGTTATGAACCATCAGGAATCCATTATTTCCAAAAGCCGAATGGATATCATAGACTGGAATGGCCACATGCCTATCCGGGAACCCCCATCAAATATCAGATTCAACATCGCCCACAAGGAAGCTCTACCTGGACGGTCATCGGTACGACACCCGGCAATAATTTCAAACAATTCCCTCCTAGCACCTTTACCCAAGGAGTTACCTATCAATTCCGAGTTCGGACTTTATGTGATATTACAGGTGGCCCGAATGTCTGGTCATTCCATTCACCCATACACCACTTTACCGCCGGAATACCCGGTATTTTCCGATTGGGAGAAGAACCCTTACAAGCTTCAGGGGTGTTCCCTAACCCGGCAACTGATGGAATCGAATTCGCTTTTCAAACTTCACAAAGTGGACAAGCTACAATTACCATCATGGATGCTATGGGCAGAAATGTACATACCAAATCATTTAGACATTCAGCCGGATTCCGACAAGAAAAAATCGATATTTCCTCCTTGGAAAATGGAGCCTATTTCATTACTGTTCGAGTAGGAGATTTTATTCAAAATGACAAATTCGTAAAGTGGTAATCAAGTAAAAAAATCACCTTCATCTATCAAAAGGGGCGGAAAGACTTTCCGTCCCTTTTGTGTTTATAAAAATAAATTGGGATTTTTGAAGGGAATAGTACATTGAAACATGCCCACTTTCCACTTTTATCTCCCCACTTCCCTTAGGGAAACCGGACTCGTATTCCTTTTGGCACTTAGCTTTATTTTGCTTACCGCAAAAAATGGCCTTTCAAAAGATGTCCTTCAACCAGAAGAATTAATCGAAGTCGGCGATTCCCTTGTCGCCGCTAAACAATATGATGAAGCCATCGAACAATACCAGGAAGCTTCACTACAGGTTTCCGACAAACCGGAATGGATTGGTATCCGTAATAAAATTGGCTCCGCCCTTCGAAAGCTGAAGAAAAATGATGATGCCATCGACCATCACCATAAAACCTTGGCTACCGCACAAGAAAAAGAATGGACTCGTTTGCCGGAAACGGCACAAACCCATCATCTATTAGGCGTACTTTACTATTTTGACGCCGACTTTTTTACCGCGCTCAAACATACGGACTCGTCCCTGAAAATCCGTCAGGAAGCCCTAGGGGAGCATTCATTGGAAGTCGCTAAATCATATTTCAACTTAGGGAATATTTATGAAGCGATGGAAAAATTCGACCAAGCCATAGAAGCCCATCTGAAAGGGCTCGCCATCCGAAAACAACATAAAAACCAAAAACTGGTTTCAAAAAGTTATCGGAGACTCGGAAGAGCTTATCGCAAAAAAGGAGATTTTACCAGAGCCGAAGAGTTCGCAAAATTGTCTTTGGAAAGCAACATCGAATTATATGGTGCCGAAGATTATGGCAATGGATTTCTTTATCAGGATTTGGGCATACTAAACAACAACTTAGGGCTTCAAAAAAAAGCAATCGAATATTTTAATAAAGCACTTCGAATTTATTTGGCCAATGATGTTGGACCGGAAAGAATCGCTGCGACATATAATAATATCGGCAACTGTTACGCCGAATCCAAAAATTCGGATCAAGCCATATCCAATTATCAAAAAGCATTGGATATTTTCAAGAAGCTTTACGGCAAAGATGACGAAGAGGTCGGCTGGACATACACCAATATCGGCCTTCTTTATTTACAAGAAAAAAAATTTGCGAAAGCAATTGAAATCCTAGAAAAAGCCGATGCGATCATTGCGGGCTCCTATGGAGTAAAACATCCCGAGAGGGCATTGACACTATTGAATTTAGCGGATGCCCTTAGAGAGAAAGGAGCATCCGAAACTTCCGAAAACACAT
>JAHDCE010000586.1 GCA_020630045.1 Saprospiraceae bacterium
TGGGATAAAACTTCATAGTCACGGGTGTCGAACAACTCGGAATCCGCCAACTGTTCACCATTCTTATATTCCAATTCGACCGTCCATTTGGAAGATGGATTCCACCTCCCGGAAATGAACCTGTCCGTCAGTCCACGGGCTTCATAACCTGTCGTCAGAATTTGTCGGTTCCTTGTTCGATTCAAGCCTATTTTAGCGGCGTAGGTCGGATTGCCCCTATTAAAAAACAGGGTCGTCCGGTATATCGTCCCGAGTGTCACCAAGGATGAATCCGGTATCGAAAGCTGAAAGGGGTTCCAGCTTTGGATGTCCTCCCCTACCTTGACTTTTTTGTTGATACGTACTGTTGATTGGAATGCGAACTTGGACAACAATGCCTTCACTCCTTTTTCTTCACGGAACCAAATCGCTTTGGGAGTTACGGAAAAACTGATGTTGAATTTTGCGATATTCGATCGGATGTATTGGTCGGTGAAGGTAGTGACCCTTACATAATTGGCTTGATCTTGGAACACCGCTTCTTCGAATTCGTCCAACTGGGGAATGCTGTCCAAATTTCGATCTATCCATGTATAAAAACCTTCTCCATCGTTGACCTTTTGATAGGAAAATTCTACGGCGGGTTCTTGTCCCGAACCCAATTCGTAGGAAGTGGTGGATCGAACGGCTCCTTTCCAGAGGTTCAGGATATGTTCTACCCGGCCGAGATAACTTTCAAGATCTTCTTGGGTCGTCAAATCGGGTTGGAGAATACGCAAATTCCGATAGGTCATGTTCCATCTCAATTTGGAAACTTTGGAAGGTTTCCAATCTCCTTGGAAATTGACATCATCCGCTACGGTAGTTTCCAATAGTTGATTGTTATTTGTGGCGAAGTCATTCCTCCTAGAAACTTGTGTTTTGAACGAAGCTCTTTTGGCCTTTCCCAATTCTAAAAACCCGCCGATTACGTTGAATTTTTGACTAAGGGATTTCAGTGTATCGGTTTCGGAATCGAACCTTCGATTGTCTTCTTGTTCGAAAAAGGCACCTACTTTGAGCCCTGCCGCCTTGGAAAATGTCTTTGAAGCCCTAGCGTATGGACGAAGGAACCGAGTTCGTTCAAATGATGATTGCGAGTTGAGGAGACTGGTTCTGAAATCCACTTTCCATCCTTTTCGGGAAAGGTTTCCATTCATGGAATTGAGGAAACCTTGGTAGTCGGATGTCCTTAAAAATGTACCGAAACCATAGTTGACCCTACCCCAACCCGACTTTTTGAGTTCCAGATTGGCTTTCGCCAAATGTTCATCCGTTTTTACGGTATCGGTCGTGTTCCAATCTCGGGCGAACTCCGCATTCCGGTATGGATTCAGTGCTTGAAAATCTTCTTGTTTGTATTCGTATTCCAAGGAAGTCACCAATGACAAATCTCCGGATTTTTCAGGATTCAAATCATGAGAATGATTGTAAATCAAATGTGCGGCTCCACCGACATCATCTTCTGCGTCCAGGTCAGAAAATCTGTTGTCATCCCGGTTGCTTAAAGCTCCTTCCACATCAATGAATGAATTTTCATCAATATCGTAACGTCCCCCAAAGGATAACATTTGCCGTTTAGCCGGAGGAATCAATTTAATGACCGGTTCAAAATTTCCGGAAGGAAGTCCCGTCAGCGCGTCGGGAGCGACCCAACCATACACCCGTCCATTGGCGGAGGTACCCAATGCTTTGTAGTTCCCTTTTCCTTGTCCGACTTCTGTAAAGCGAGCGGTATATTTGGCACTGTCCGGGTTGGTGGAATAGACTAGGATATTGTATGTGATTCCACCAGACAAGGAATCTATCAGCTTGTAAGTAATCCTATCCGGATCGAATTCTGCCAAGGAGTCAATTCCCGTCACAAAAGACAAATCGGTATTGTCGCCGGCATCCGCCAAGGATTGTTTTTGGGCTTCTGACAAATCGAGTTGACCGGTAGAGTTCTTGGAATCTTGTTCGGTGTAAAAGTTAATCCTTCCCGTCCATTTTCCGACTTTGTACGAAGATCCCAAGGTGTAAAGGAATCGCAAATAGTTTTGATCGGTGTATTCAAATTCTACGATAATCCGGCTGTCTTTGGTAATGATTCTTTTGTTGGTGAATGTCACTTCTCCCCGATTGTAATCAATGACATAATCATTGTCCAATCCACGCGTCAGCAAAATACCGTCCCAGTACACTTTTTCGGTTCCGGCTAGGACGATAATGAATAATTCATTGTCATTCCCTCTCAATTTATAGGGTCCTTGATTGGCTTCTCGTGTTAGTAAATTCTGTCGAGCGAATTTACCGCCCGAAATGGCGAACGATCCTCGATTCGTCCATTGTCCCGGGCCATAATCAATGGTGGATTCTACGGCTGCTCCTTGTAATTTCTTGTAGTAATTCATAAAATATCCTTCGGGGCGGCGGAGGTCATAATCTCCTGCGATAAAGGAAGTACGGTCTTTTTTGAGTTGGATAAAAACCTTTTCGAAATCTTGGATATGTTGGGTGCTGCCATCCGGTTGGAGTGGATTGGTCGGAGATGGCCGCCACGATTTCTATCCCATCGCCCAGTTCGCCTGACATTTGGAGGTTGAAGGCGGAGTTGAGGACTAAGTTTTGGCTGTTGCCAAATGAAATTCCCCGAGAAAAAGATCCTGAATAGTCCATCGCTCCTAGATCAAATACCGAAGGTCTTACATTTTGTTCTTCAAAAGGATTGTAATAGATATCCGCATTACTGCCAGGGTCAATCCTCAGCCAAGCGGTGTCAAGGTTCGACATCCGTAGACCTAAATCAAAGGGCATGGATTTGAATCGCACATCAATAGAATCCGGTAGCGAGTCACCCTTCCACTTTAGTTTTTTTCCTTGGATTTCATATTTGTCCGGAAGGACG
>JAHDCE010000587.1 GCA_020630045.1 Saprospiraceae bacterium
ATTAGAACAACAAGATTCCAAAAATGATGAATGATGCCGCAATTGTGAACATAATATTCGCACCTACAATAGAGAACACGGCAAATTTCAGCGAGGTTTTTAAATAACCTTGTTTGTAGTATCGCTTCATCGCCGGAAACAGATATATCCATCCTAAGATATAACATGGCCAGATGAGCCAATGTGACAAACCGAAAAGTAAGCCCAAAGCAAGGAGTGTCGTTCCTAATAAAAAGACAAAAGAAACGAGGTGGATACAAAAAACGAAGTGTTCCACATGATGGAATTCTTTACTTCGACGGACATATAATATTTGTAATAATAAAGCCAAAAAAGGGATGGAACATATAATGGCCCAAGGCGCTAAATTGATTCCTTTCATAAAATATCCGCCAGTTGATGTTGTCACCCTTCTGAAATCACGCACCACCCGTTGAGCTAACCAACCATCTATCTCATATTTTTCAAATAATTCTTCTTCACTGTTAGACAACAATACATCTTTTAATGAGATTTTTGTGCCATTCACTAACATTACAGAATCTTTTCTTGTATTGTAATAATTGCTATCCGGAATTTCCGCAATTAATGTATCCAATACTACTGAAATGTCTTTTTCGGCTATTTGTCCCTTCAGTTTGTCTACTAGCTCCGGTGATTTTTCCTCCATGAAACGATGAATCAACATGTTGGATTTCCTTTTTTCGGAAAAGGACATATCTTGTAAAGAAGACTTGGAGTAAAAAGAAATGAGTGCGAAATATGTCAATAAGGAAAACAACAACAATCGCATCGGAGGTGTATAACGCTTCTTTCTACCTTTAAAATATTGTTCGGTCAAGAACCCGGGACGAAACAAAGCGAGCGGTGTTCGATATAATGCGGAATCGACATTAAATATATTTCCGAAAAAATCACGAATCAAAGAAGTAACAGAAGGGCGTAAACCTCCATGCTTTTGTCCGCACTTGGCACAAAAAGAATCCTCTACATCGGTCGGATGGTAACAATTTTTACAATAATTCTGATGATTCATACCTCCTAATGTATCACTTCATGCTCGAAGTGCCGTAATTTTATCGACATAAATCATCTATTGTCATGCTAAAAGAAAAAATTCAATCATTGGCGAAAGCCTATCATGAAGAAGTCGTCTCCATGAGAAGGCACCTTCATCAATATCCCGAACTATCATTCGAAGAGGTTGAAACCGGAAAATATATCGCCGATCGGCTTGCTGATTTGGGCATCGAGCACGAGCATGGTATCGCGGATAATGGTGTAGTCGGACTCATTAAAGGGAATAATCCGGATAAAAAAGTGGTCGCTCTCCGTGCTGACTTCGATGCGTTGCCCATCACCGAAGCCAATGATGTACCTTACAAGTCCAAACGTGAAGGCATCATGCATGCTTGTGGGCATGATGTCCATACGGCTTCTTTACTAGGGACGGCTAAGATTCTTCATGAGGTCAAAAATGATTTCGAGGGCACTATCAAACTTCTTTTCCAACCTGCGGAAGAACGACTTCCGGGTGGTGCTTCTATTATGATTAAAGAAGGGGCTTTGGAAAATCCCAAACCCGCGTCCATTATCGGGCAACATGTACATCCTCCTCTAGAAGCTGGCAAGATCGGCTTGTGTGCCGGTATGTATATGGCTTCCGCCGATGAGATCCATGTCAGTGTTACCGGGCAGGGCGGGCATGGTGCTTTGCCGCAAGATTGTATCGACCCTATTGTGATTACTGCACAAATCATCACCGCTTTACAATCCATCGTAAGCCGTCATGCCAATCCGGCTATGCCTTCTGTTTTGACATTGGGTAAAATCAATTCTACCGGTGGTGCTACTAATATCATTCCCAATGAAGTCAAGCTTCAAGGAACGTTCCGCACCTTTGATGAAACCTGGCGGTTTGAGGCTCATCGCCGCATGAAAAAAATGGCTGAAGGTATTGCGGAAAGTATGGGAGGTGCTTGTGAATTCCGTATTGATGTCGGGTATCCTGCTTTGCTCAATAATCCCGAGCTTTCTTTTTTCATTAAAGAAAAGGCGGTCGAGTTTCTAGGAACAGAAAATGTCGTGGATCTTCCTATTCGTACTTCTGCAGAAGATTTTGCCTATTACTCGCAGGTGATGCCGGCTTGTTTTTATCGTCTTGGAACGGGCAATGTCGCTAAGGGGATTACTTCGCCGGTACATACTACTACATTCGATGTGGATGAAGATGCTATGGAATTGAGCACTGGATTAATGGCTTGGTTAGCTATTAGTGAACTGGAGATGCGTTAAGCATCATTCTCTGGGTAAATAGTATTGGGTTCCTGAAGTTACACGAAAAATGCTCTTACGGCCGATGTCTCCGGCATTGAACCGTATACGGAAAAAGATTCTTAATTTTTCTAATTGGCGTTCCTTGTGGCGCAATGTGGCACTGAATTGTAATTCATCTACATCACGGCCTTGTCCGATGATACCGCTGAGATAGGTTTCGTTTCTCAAACCTTCGATATCTACCTTGCCATTATACTTGGGGTCTTTTTGTATGTAGTGAAGTAGTGTGTCTTTATTGACATAGGTGTCGATGAACGCTCCTTTGCCATTTTCACCAACGACGATGTGGGCAGCGTAGGTTGTGTCTTCTACATTCAGATCGGGTTCGATGTGTAGTTCGAATATCCTGGCTTCTACTGTAAAATCATGTTTGTGGTAGTCTAATTCCATCATGATTTCGGGGATTGGCTCCGGTTTTTCGATTGGGGTTCTTGGTTTTTTGTTGTTTTCTCTTTCTGTATTGTTGTTACATGAGAAGGATAGTATTAAGATGATTATGATGAATATATGTATGTGCGCTCTTTGCATGTTTTCTTTTTTTGATGAATTTTATTCATCTTTTTGTTA
>JAHDCE010000588.1 GCA_020630045.1 Saprospiraceae bacterium
TATCACCTCGATTGGGAATGCAAATATATAAACTTCCGGAATAATGAAAAAGTTCCGGGAGAAAAAAATTTATCTGGGGAAAAAGCAGCCAAGTGAAGCGTTTGGGCGTTAAATTAGAGTATGGGGAATTTACCAGCCTTATATACCCTTGTATTTCGTATATCCGGAATACAAAGATTCACCTAAAACCGCGACGCGCATGGAATGGATTTTAAGTTTGAATAAAACGGAGGAAGATTTCATTCGGGCCTGTGTCAACAACGAACGTTGGGCACAACAAAAGCTATACGAGCACTATTATGGCAAGATGATGGGCGTTTGCCTTAGATATGCCAACGACCCGGACGAAGCGAAGGATATTCTCCATGAAGGATTCATCAAAATATTCCGACACATCGGCAAATACAAACCCGGAACTTCACTCAATGCTTGGGTGAAAAGAATTATGGTCAATACTTGTATAGATTATTACCGTAAGGTCAGCCGAAGAAGGACGGAAGATATAGAAAATGCCGCTCACGCCGCTTCCAAGGAGGCAGATGCGATCAGCAAAGTGGGCGAAAAGGAAATTATGAAAGCGGTACAATCCTTGTCTCCTGCATACCGGACAGTGTTCAACATGTATGTAGTGGAAGGATTTTCACATAAAGAAATCGGGGCAAAACTTGGCATTACGGAAAGTACGTCCCGCTCGAACCTCGTAAAAGCACGTATGAAACTCCGGGAGATTTTAACTCCCAAATACAGATAGAATGAAGGACAGGGAATTTGATAATTGGTTAAAAGAACGGCTGGAAAGCATCGAGCCGGCGTACACGCCTGAAGCTTGGACGGAATTGTCGCAAGCTATGGACGACGCTACCTTGGACGAAGGGTTGCGTAACGCTCTGGATGCTTATGAAGCGCCCACCGACTTGTCGGGTTGGGCTGCTCTTTCGAATGCGCTCGATCATCCCGACCTAGACCATCAAATCATAGATACTTTAACCCATTTGGCCATACCTTATTCACCGGAAGCTTGGACTTCTATGGAACAGGCAATGGATGATGCGGATTTTGACAACTTCGTCACTGATGGCCTAGAAACTCATCCGACTGAGGCAGATCCTGCGGGTTGGGCTTTACTCTCTTCTTCATTGGACTACCTTGATATCGACACAAAAATCGAATCGTCGCTGTCTGATGCGGAGACGGAATACGACCCTACGTCCTGGAATGACCTAGTAGACAAATTAAATGTTCTCGACAATGAAGATTTGGTGAGGGAGACCCTCAAAAAATACGAAGCGGATGGTTTACAGTCCGATTGGACGATGATGGCTGCTATCCTTGATGAAAAGGACAAGCAACGTCGTGATTTATTTTATTTAAAAATCATTGAATTTATTTTAGTCGCTTTGGCCATTTTCATTTTGGTAAAAATGTTGCCGGAAAGTTATCCGACACCTAAGCCCGCTTCACCGGCAGTCGAAATCCCTATTGCTACGGATGGCATTTTACCTTTAGAAAAACCCGTTGAAAACCGCAATTTCATTAAAGAGAAAATGGGTCAACAGAAGCAAGCGCCATTGAATGAAAATTCCAAGCCATTACAAACAACTGAAGATGCCATGTCTTCAGGCCTTGCCACTACCGATCATACAATGAATTCGAGTTCTCATTCATCAGAAAACATTATGATTCCATCTGAATGGTCGGAATCAATTGTCCCTAATGGAGAAGGAACAATCAGAGAGTCAATCGGATCTTCCTCTATTGAGCGAAAAAATATCCGGCCTTTAGTAATGATTGAATCAAATTCATTCGATGGAAATTACCATCAGTCACAAGCACCGAATACCTTGGCTGTTGGCAAACAAGAAGCTGACAATACTTATGCTTTAGAATTTATTTCTACTGCGGATCCTAAACTTTTGGACTTACGCCTTCCTGCGGAAAATATCGGGATGGGATTTATTCCTAAAGGAAAAATCAGCTTGAGCACGGCTTTGGACTACAATACCGTTCAAACGCCCTACTCTGAGATTACTGAAAACTCTTCGTCCGATAGCCATATCGGTGGCTCGGCCAAACTGGGTATCGCCTGGGATTTAGGAAATTGGGAAGTCGAAACCGGATTGGGTTATTCTAGAAAAAGTTATGTACCCAATCAACTGATATATGTTGTTACGGGTAATGAAAGGGACGGATATGTAGCGGAAACCGTAAACGAGTTTTCATTTAATATCCTTTCGGTACCCTTGAGTTTTAGGTATTATTATTTGAATGCTCCTAAGTGGAAATTGTATGCGACGGGAGGAGCATCACTTAATGTGGTCGCTAACAGTAATTACAACACCGCCCAATATCAATTAAGGGGTAATAATCAACTCAGTTCTTATCCAAGGAATGAAGAACAAACCAATAATGGCTTGTTCAACGGTGATTCGTTCGCGAATAATTATTATGTAAATGCCATTATCGGAATGGGTGTTGAAAGAAAAATAAACAATCGTTTTAGTGCTTTCGCACAACCGACGTTTACCTATCATATCGTTCCTAGCACAAACGGACTCGGCCCGAAAGACGATCGATTCAATTCTTTCTCTTTAGAAATGGGTATGCGTTGGAGTTTCTAACTCATGGAACTATAAACAAAATCACATTGCATCCAAGCCTACGGAAGAAAATCTCCGTAGGCTTGTTTATTTTTACGGCAATCAACCAAACCCGCATCCCTTGTGAAAATCACACGTCTTAAAATCATTTCCATCATTATTCTTATTCCAATATTACTATTGGGATATTACCAATTCAGTAAATATAGACCTGTCCTTTATGGTTATCATGAATGGCATTATACTTCGAAAAAGTACAATCTTGAAAAACAAAAAATCGAAGATCGAAAATCAGACTT
>JAHDCE010000589.1 GCA_020630045.1 Saprospiraceae bacterium
ATTTAGTAACAGTCAAACAATAACTTTGCGATTTGACTTATGTTCTTTTTACTTTATACTTCGTTAATTTTTTCAGCAATAGCCCTGCTATTCCTTCAAAAATTGCCTCGTCTAAACTAAAAATTACGATTTTCAAATCGACAACTTATTTTTTGGCTGTTACTTGAAACATGACTCAAGTTCATTCTGAATATAAATTATCTACATTTGTTTTTTGATTTCACAGCAAACAGCGGCTAATATCCGTTATTTTCATATGAATGCAATCCACAGGGTGAAAAAAATAATCCCTTTCTTTTTTATGGCTTTTCTTTTTTTCCATTGTGGAAACAGAGAAACGGGATGCACTGATGTCAACGCTGTCAATTTCGATCCCGAAGCTGATATCAATGAAGAATGCCAGTATCCTAAACTGAACGTTAGTTTCGCCCATTTATTCGATGGGGTGGCATTTCGTCCGGATTCCGTTTATATCAATGATGTTAATGATACTTTTCGAATCAAAGAGGTGAAATTCCTTTTCTCCTATCTTCATCCGGTCAGAGACGGGATTGAATTTGAAATGGAAGATACCATCACAATCGACGTAGGAACGGGAGGTGTTTCCGACGCTTTTCTAGTCGAAGATAATTTTGGTCGCCCTGAGCTCAATACTTTTTCCTTTGACGTGGGGACTTTCATTGAAAATGGTTCCTTTGACGGTATCCATTTTATCTTAGGATTGAGTGATCGTGTCAATGAACTCGTTCCGGATTCTCTAGCTGAAAAATCGCATACGCTGGCCAGGAATTTAGAAAATGATTGGGTGGAAGGCGAAGGTTATAATTTCGTGTATTTGAAATTGGAAACGAATTTGACGGCTGAGGAACCATTGGTTCGCGAGTTAAGGGTTTTTGGAGCGGATGAATGGATGAAAATCGAAATGGAAAAGTCCCTCACTTTCAACCGGGGATATAATATCAATGAAACAATCAATGTTGATTATGATAAATGGTTTTCAGGTATGAAATTTGTGGATTTTCCAGAAGGCCTGTTAAATACCATGCTTAAGGAAAACATTCCTGGGGCTTTTTCTATTAAATAACCATAAATCTTTAACCAAGCAAATGAAATATTCTACCACTTTATCATTCAGTGTTCTATTGTTGGCGGTTATTGTCCTTTTTTCTTCTTGTGAGGAAGATAAACCCAGTGCGGCTACCGGTAATGTGAATGTCACATTCAAAGTAACTTATGACGGTTCTCCCTTGGTGATGAATGATCGTTACACTTACACGGATGACAATGCCACCCGGTTGTTTTTTACAAAATTAGAATTTTATATTTCTGATATGATTCTGGGGAATGCGGATGCAGAAACGGAACTGAAGGAATTGGAATTCATCGATATGACTTCCGTATCCGGGGATTTGACTTCTGCTAGCGAAGGGTTGACCCTGACGATTAGAAGCATTCCTGCAAATGATTTTAACCTGATGAGATTCGGTATCGGAGTTTCACCGGATTACAATAATACACTTCCTACTGATTATTCCAGTACACATCCATTGAATCAAGGTGGATACTGGGAGCCTTGGTCTAGTTTCATTTTCACTCTCATGGAAGGACGTTTTGATACGGATGGTGATGATGTATTTGACGAAAGTCTTGTTTATCACATTGGTACGGATGCGATGTATGAAACCGTATTGTTCGATGGAATTTCCGTATCTGTCAATGAAGGGGAAACCACTGATTTGGTGTTGGAATTGGATTTAAAAGATGTGTTGGATAACGGAACCGATCCCATTGATTTGCAAACTGAGGGATTTACCCATACGAATCCTACCGATACGGAACAACTTGAAATCTCTACACGTATCTCTACCAATTGGAAAAATGCCATTCAATTAATACAATAAGCATGAATAAAACATCCTCCTTCTTGTTGTTCATTCTTGGGGTTTGTCTCCTAGGAATAGTTGCTTGTAAAGACGATCCGGATCCGGATGATTTGGAGGATGATTTGACCGATATTCCTTATTCGCCGGTCTCCTATGAATTGGATTTGCCAGATGAGTTTCCCATGTTGGAAATGCCTGACGACAATCCGCTAACAGTTGAAGGGGTTCAATTGGGGCGCCGCTTATTTTATGATCCGATTTTATCATCGGATGGATCGATGTCTTGTTCTTCTTGCCATCAATTGGACAAGGGATTTGCGGATCCTTCTCCGACTAGTTTCGGTGTGGATGGATTGGCCGGTAACCGAAACGCGATGTCATTATTGAATGTCGGTTTTTTTTACAATGGATTGGCTTGGGACGGAGCTCACGGTTCTCTTGAAGACCAGGCCATCGAACCCGTGCAAAATCCTATAGAGTTGCACGAAAACTGGGAGAATGTAGAAGAAAAATTAAGGAGTCATGCGGAATATCCGGAACGATTCAGAAAGGCTTTCGGAATTGATGGGAAATCACAAATCACAAAGGAGTTAGCAGCTAAAGCACTTGCTCAATTCCAAAGGATAATCGTTTCGGGTGGTAACTCCAAATATGATAAAGCCCTGCGTTTCGAAACCTTCTTTTCCGATGCGGAACTCAATGGTTATGATATGTTTTTTGACATTTCGCCCAGCCTTCCAGATGCCGAATGCGGCCACTGTCACAACACCGGATTGTTGACCACTAATAACTATTTCAACAATGGTTTGGACGAGGCTTTTGACTTAAATGATTTTCCCGATCAAGGTCGGGGAGCGATTACTGGCAATCCCATTGACAATGGAAAATTCAGGGCACCCTCATTAAGGAATATCGCCTTGACGGCTCCTTACATGCATGATGGACGATTCGCCACTTTAGAAGAGGTCATTGATCATTATGATTCAGGAGGGCATTAT
>JAHDCE010000590.1 GCA_020630045.1 Saprospiraceae bacterium
AGTTCAGGACGACCGCTTTTGTTTATGTGTAAAATGTAATGGGTAGAAATGAATTATCTTTTTGTGAAATACATCTCAACACGGCGGTTCTGAGCACGTCCTTCCTCGGTTTTATTATCACCTACCGGTTTATCCGCACCCAATCCTTTTGTCTCGACCCGCTTGGCATCTATTCCCGCTTTTACAATTGCGGCCTTTACCGCATCAGCACGTTTCAATGACAATGTTTTATTCCCAGCTGCGTCTCCCGTATTGTCAGTATGTCCTTCAATTCGAACATTTGCATTAGGGTAAGCTTCCAATATGGCGGCTAAGTTACCGATTTGAGTATTCGATTCTCCAGTGAGATTAGCGGAACCCGTTTCAAATTCCAAACCGTCAAATGTGAAAGCCTTGGTCAAGTCACTGTTGTCTCCTTTCAAGTAATCATAAACTGTAGCACCGAATCCACCGGCAGCCAATTTGATTTCTTTTCCGCCGGGAAGGCTGATATTCGACAAAGCACCTTTTACAGTATTTACGGCTCCTTCGGCTCCTTCAACAGCAGCATCTACCGTTCCTTCGACTGTATTACTAATGGTATTCGCTGCATTATCAGCTGTATTCGTTACTGTTTCAGACACATTGTCTACCGCATCGATTCCAGTACCGCCACATGAGCGAACAAAATACAAAGCAGCCAACACAGCACCTACTAACAATATAATCGGCAAGAGTTTTCCGAGACCGGACTTCCCTTCTTTCACGACAGTATCAGCAGCTCCCGTAGCAGTTCCGGCTACTTTAGATGTGGTTTCCGTAACTGTGGATTTAATATTATCCGCAAAACCCAATAATCCGCTAGGTGCAGAAAAACCTGAAGGCATGGCAGACATGACATTGTCCTTCTGCCCTGACAACAAGCCCATCAATCCGGAAACGCCCATATTTTCTCCTAGGACTTTTTTGCCGATGACACTCATGACTAAAGGAGCTGCCATTTTCAATAAAGAGGAAGAAGAACTCTGCTTAATTCCGGCGAAACCGGCAATAGAATCAATCAGTCCTCCTTGGCTGTCACCCATCAAGCTATTGATAAGGTGTCCACCTGATGACATAAGCCCATTAGTAGATTCTCCACCTCCCAACAGTCCGGTGAGGTTGCTCAACATGCCCCCGTCGTGTCCGCCGGAAGATAGCATGTCCATGATACCCATCGCTCCTTTAGCATCGGAACCTTTACTGATAAGCGACCCCATTAAGGAAGGCAAAATAGCACTTACGGCCGAGGCCGTTCCGGATTCGCTTTCCCCTAGGAATCCGCTAGCCTGTTTGACCAAGGCACCACCGACCTGATCTTTTAATAAATCCATTACATTCATGGTAATAACGTTTTGAATATGTTTGAAAAAAACTGAATGCCCCTTTTTGTCAGGGCGATGGGCTATATTTCCAGCTTTTGGACGATTTGACGTGTTCTAGTCACATATTAAATTTAATTCCTCAAAACCATGTGGTTTATCTTTTGTTTTATTCCTTTGTTTTTTAAATTTCCAAATCATTTTTTTAACCAAAAAAATACCAAATGAAAAAGCAAATACTGCTCTTCGCACTTTCATTTTTTTTCACAAACCTCATGCTTGCCCAAACATGGGAAACCATGGCTTCCTTACCTGATGGAAATCTAGACGCCCGCCATCATCCGGTCACTTTTTCCGTGAATGGTTTCGGCTATCTAATGGGCGGAAGCGTGAATGGTAACGCGAGCAATGACTTCATGAGATATAACCCTTTGTCTGATACATGGAAAATCCTTCCTGACTTCCCGGGAATGGCTCGTAGCTTTTCTTATGGTACCTCTCGTGGCACCAAAGCTTATATAGGCTTTGGTGGAGCCGATGGAGATATCTTCAACGACTTATGGGAATATGATACCGAATCGCAAGAATGGACTCAACTGGCCGATTGTCCGTGTACGGCTCGTTATCATCCCGCCTTTATCCAATTGGATGATAAAATCTATGTAGGCATGGGGAACAATCCGAATAATCTGAAAGATTGGTGGGAATACGATATCCCTACAGACACTTGGACTCAAAAAGATGACTTACCGGGACCTTCTAGACACCACCCTTTCTACTTCGGTATTGACGGCATTGCTTATGTGGGCTTCGGACATGGTAATAATGTCGGATACGACCTCAGCATTTACAATGATTTTTACAAGTTCGACCCGGCAACGGACGAGTGGACACAATTGAATAATTTTCCCGGTGAAGGTCGAGTTGCCGGCACTCAATTCGATTACAAGGGTAAAGGATACATATTAAGTGGTGATGGCGACGACCATTCATTTATGGAAGAAGGAGAGTTTTGGGAATACCATCCTGATAGTGATGAATGGATACAATTGACCTCGCACCCGGGAAGCAGCCGTTGGGCACCGGGCAACTTTGTCATTGACAATTATGTCTATTTCATGTGTGGACTCAGTGATGTACAATTAGAAAGTGACATGATGCGTTTCGAGCTAGAACCACTTTCTTCAACCAATGATGAAGCCACGTCCGCATCAATCACTATTTTGCCTAATCCCGCTAAAGATGCCATCATAATTGTTGATGACATTACGCCGTTTTCAAAAATACACTTGGTAAATAATCATGGTCAAACCATACAAACCATCACTTCAAATCAAGTAGATGTGGAAACACTTCCAAGCGGATTGTATTACCTCCGTTTTTTCAAAGACGATTTGGTATATAATAAGAAAGTTATGATTGTGGATTAAGGGTAGTGGAATAAACAGCACCATCATTTACATCGGTCTAATGACGACAGGATGAATACGGCACTGGATTTTCAGTTAAACAGATCCAGACAAAATGCTTTCATACTACCG
>JAHDCE010000591.1 GCA_020630045.1 Saprospiraceae bacterium
ATTAATGACAAGTTGTGTAAATTTGGGTAGCCTTACGGTTGTAAAATTGGAAAGGCGACGCAACCAATTCCCCTATTTATTTCGTAATGTAAGTATTGAGTTTTGTCCTTAAAAGAAATGGAGGTTGATTTGGATTTGCAGCGAATCATCGAGGGATGTATGACTGATGATCGCCGCAGTCAATATGAGTTATATCGAAAGTATTATTCTTTTGGTATGGGGGTCGCGGTGAGATATGCTAAGGATGATTCGGAAGCATCGGAAATTTTGAACGAGGGCTTCTTTAAGATTTTTAATAATTTGAAATCTTATGACTCCGCTCAACCTTTCGAACCTTGGATGAAACGTATATTAGTCAATGTTTTTATTGATATATATCGTAAAAGGAAAAGACGATTCCTCCCTTTAGAAGAGATGAATGTCGAACCTGTTTACCATGTGCCGGATGCGGTGTCCAATTTGTCTTATCATGATTTATTGGATTGTGTCCGGAAGTTGCCACCACAATATCAATTGGTATTCAACCTGTATGTTCTTGATGGATTCAAACATCATGAAATCGCGGAGAAATTAAATATTTCGGTGGGAACCTCTAAATCGAATTTGGCACGCGCGAAAGAAAAATTGAAGTTGATTGTAATTGCACACCGATAAATTATTTTCTATCTTTTTACCCGACAAATCACATATGAATGGAAGATAAATTTTTTGAAAATATTAAAGATAAAATGAACCGTCCTCCGGAATTTCCTTTTCATGAAAATTCATGGGAGGATATGGAAAATAAATTGGATGGAGAAAACCCTTCCAAGATGATGGGATGGAGTTTGATCGGAGTGTTTGTATTGGGTTTGTCGGCTTTGGTTTTATGGCAATATCAAAGTCCCAAGGATGTAGTTCATGACAAGGCGAAGCCGATTCATGTTGAATCTGATTTAGATGAGTTGGATGATGGGGTTGTTAATGTCGGGAATGAATCTCAAGCGGATATTAATAAACGTTCTTCTCTTCAAAATAATATGGATGATATTTCCAATTCTATTGAAATAATGGAAAGTGAAAATATTGCACAGCCACTACAAAATATCAAGGAAGATATATTTATGAAATCAACCGAAAAAGAAGCATCGGATGATGTTGTTACTAATACTTTTGAAATTGAGCAATTAGAGTCTCGGCCGAGTCAAGAAATCCAACACACGGATGATGCGACGAAACCGTCCGGACAAAAATTGCTCCCTATTAAGATAGACGCTTCCGAAATCGTTGAAAAAGATAAGGATGAAGAGGAAGAAGAACTGATAAAGATATTGGAATTAGAGAACGATGATGCCGAAATGGAATGGGAGGAACCTGTTGATGATTGGGATTAGGAAAGTGTGAATATGGAATGGGAGGTTATAACGACCCTAAATGAAAAAATAATATTAAATTTTGAAAACATCTTTTGTCATGGCTCCGCTTCGCTGATAGCTGCGGCTATCAGGCTCCGGATGCTCATTGATTCTTGTACCCAAATCTTTAACTTACTTTGTTTACAGTGAACTTAGCATCCTTGACTAAGCGTAAAACTGCCGTCCCCATTGAAATCGGTCAAAGTGATGGTGACTGTCCAAGTGCCCGATTCACCGCTTGAAGAACATCTTGTTCTAGAATCATCTCCTACGCCAACGGTTAAAGTTTCATCTAGGACTGTGACTCCGGCATCGTCGGTTACAACAACTTGGAAACTTCCGCCACCGGCGGAGGTTAAATCCATGTTTAATTCAGCCCTTGATTGATTATTTGTCCAAGTGTGTGAATTGGTTGTTGTTCCGCCATTTCCTGTGACATCCCCATCATCTCCTCCCGGGTTGACGGTAATTGTCGGAATGTTTTCTCCTGTTTCTTCTCCTGTTCCATCTTCTTTTTCGCAACCTATGAAAGTTATTCCTAGAAAAAGAATAATTGAGGAAGTCAAAAATAATCTAACTTTTTTCATGTTATTTGAATTTACATTGATAATGTATTTAATACAAACCCCTATTGGAATCAGTCTTCTTCTTCAGATTTTAATTTTTTTAAAAAATTATAGGAAATTCCAAGCGAAATTGAAAGGTCGTTGAACTCCCTGAAACTTTTGGTATTGATAGCGGTCGTATTGGAATTACGCGCTAGATAGTTGCAACGTATATGCAGGTTCCAATTGTTTTTTAATTTCCTAGTTATATTGGTGCTGAATCTAAAATACTTGTACTGTAAAAAGGGTTCTAATGCAGTCGTGTCGAGTTGTTTGGCTCGTATGGCTGAGTAGTTCCTTAGGCTGTATCCCAGATTGAATGTTCCTGTGGTTTTATTGGTTTTTATATGGAGTTTAAGTCCCGGTGTGATTTGGTTGTGATCGTATCTTCCATCCGTTTTGTCACGCCTTAATTCAATACCCCAATAGGGTCGGATGTGTAGATTTTTTCCTATCGGAATTTTGTAAGAGACGAGGCCCCTGGTATATACCCAACGCCTTTCACTCGTGATAATAGTGTCAAGGAAAACTTCGCCATTTGATTTGGTATCATAATCATATACGACCCGGTCGTAATTTCGATCCGTAATATCGAATTCCACCCGCAACAAATGCTTAGGTTTGTTTTTCCCTACGGGAATGAATTGTAGTGAACTGATTCCATATCTAAATTCAGGATAACCCAATTCTAAAATTTGAGTATCGTCATATTGTCTTCTACGGATATGCCCCCAGAAATGAGTGACATTATATTTCCACAAATCCACTTTAAAATCGGTTTTCAATAAAAGTTGGCGGAAGGAATTGGTGGCTAATGAAAGGTCTTGGGTAAATAAGTCCACTCCTCTTCTATGAAATCTTCTCACGTCTAAAGAATTAC
>JAHDCE010000592.1 GCA_020630045.1 Saprospiraceae bacterium
TGAGTCCATAGCTTGGGCTATGCACTCAAAAATAGCTGAAGTATAACGGGAAAAAGCCCTAACATATAAATATCTTTAAATTCAAACAGCTTCTAAAGCCGATTTTTGACATGCAACCTTTACCCCCGCCACTATACTAACAAGGAGGAAAGAACCGATTGAGGTATGCAGCATTATTTAGACATGATGAAAACACAATACATAAATTTCGCACTTGGATGGATTTTATTCATCGGACTGTTCGCTTTTTCGACAGCACCGGTTTCCGCCCAAGGGGACTTCCAGAATCCGGTTGAATACGAAATCGGAAACATCAAAGTGAAAGGAGCCGTTTTCAGTGATGAAAATACGGTAATCGCCGTTTCAGGATTGGTCGTGGGACAAAAAATAAAAGTCCCCGGTACAGAAATCCAACGTGCCATCAAAGCGCTTTGGGAACTCAGACTTTTCACTGATGTTGAAATCTATATTAGTAAGAAGCTTGGAGATGTCGTCATCATCAATATCGACGTTGATGAAAAACGGAGGTTGACCCGATATGACTTCATGGATGCCAAGAAAAACCACTTGGATGATTTGAAAAGTGAGGCTCGAAGATTCCTACTCAAAGGAGGAGTCCTTACGGAAGACATCAAGCAAAACACCCAAAATATCCTTCAAAAATATTATTCCGATCGGGGATATCTCGACTGTGAAGTCAAGCTCAAAGAAGTCCAAGACGAAAACTTGGAAAACGGGGTCAAGCTTGAAATCTACATCGATCGTGGAAATAGAATCAAAATCAAAGACATCGTCTTTACCGGCAATGAAAACCTTTCTGCCAGAAAATTGAGAAAGGTCATGAAGAAAACCCGTCGTAAGCGTCGGATATTCGCCGGTTCCAAATTGGTTCAGGTAGATTATGATGAAGACAAACGTGCATTGACCTCACTGTACAACAACATCGGTCATCGTGACGCTCGCATCATTTCCGATAGTATTTGGAGAGTTGGAGACAAGGGCCATTTGATGGTACAAATCAATCTTGAAGAAGGTAAAAAATACTACTTCCGAAACATCACCTTCAAAGGCAATTCAATTTATACGGATGAGCAACTGGCAACCGTCATGAACATCCAAAAAGGTGAAATTTACAACCAAGAACTTTTGGATACCCGTCTTAACTTCAGCCAAGACGGTCGGGACGTCAGCTCCTTGTATATGGATGATGGCTACTTGTTCTTCAACTTGGATCCGGTCGAAAAAGCGATTGACGGTGATTCTATCGACCTTGAAATCCGAATGTTCGAAGGGCCTCAAGCAACAATTGACCGAATCATTATTAATGGCAATGACCGTACGCACGAGCACGTCGTCCGCCGTGAATTGAGGACTCGTCCCGGACAAAAATTCAGCCGTTCTGACATTATCCGTTCACAACGTGAAATCGTTAACTTGGGCTACTTCAACCCGGAAACACTAGGAGTCAATCCGATTCCCAACCTTCAGCGTGGTACGGTGGATATCGAATATACGGTAGAGGAAAAGTCTTCTGACCAATTAGAACTTTCTGCCGGTTGGGGTGGACGTGGTAGAGGTGTCATCGGAACCTTGGGTGTCACTTTCAACAACTTCTCTATTCGAAATATTTTCAAAAAAGAAGCTTGGAGCCCACTTCCGCAAGGAGATGGACAGCGCTTATCTATCCGTGCACAAACCAATGGACGTTTCTACCAATCATATAATTTCTCATTTACCGAGCCGTGGTTGGGTGGCAAAAAACCGAACGCCCTTACGTTTAGTGCATATTACTCGCTCTTGACCAATGGTGGTGATCGTGAAACAGACTCTTTCCAAAGCTTGGGTAACCTAGGGGCATCTATCGGATTAGGTACCCGCCTTAAAGTACCGGATGATTTCTTTGTTTCTACGACTACAATCGGGATTCAGAGTTATAATCTTCGCAATGCATTGCAATGGGGATTCGCCCTTTCGGATGGTACGCGTATCTCCGATGGACGATACAACAACTTGAGCCTTTCTCAAACCATTTCGCGTAACTCTATTGATAATCCGATTTTCCCAACCTCGGGTGCAAGAATCACGCTTACCGGTACATTCACATTGCCTTACTCATTGTTCCGCAAAGACAATAGTTCACTATCACTTGAAGACCGATTAAAATGGGTGGAATACCACAAGTGGAGATTGAATGTGGAATGGTATTCGGCTATCGTCGGAAAACTGACATTGAAAGTCGGTGCCAAATTCGGAATATTGGGCTACTACAACAAGGAAGTCGGACTTACTCCGTTTGAACGTTTCGAACTGGGTGGTGATGGTATTTCTAACCAATTCGTCGGTATCGCCGGCCGTGACATTATCTCCTCTCGTGGTTATGATGTAGAAAACTTTGATGCCAATAGTGGTGGCGGTGGAGCATCTGTATTCAATAAGCTTCAATTAGAATTACGTTACCCGATATCACTCAACCCGAGTGCTACGGTATATGTACTAGGATTCTTTGATGGATATAATGCTTGGAATGAATTACGTGATTACAATCCACTAGAACTTAGGCGTTCTGCCGGTTTAGGTGTACGTGTGTTCTTGCCGATGTTCGGTACACTTGGTTTTGATTATGGTTTTGGATTCGACAAAGACGATACCCTACCAAGAGGAACCAAATGGACGGAATACGGCCGATTCAACATCATACTCGGATTTGAACCCGAATAATTTCAATTCGCTTTTACAACAATCAAAAAGAGGCTGTCTCAATGTATGAGACGGCCTCTTTTTGATTGTTTAGAAGCTGAAAAACCCAGGACAAAACAGAATAACCCAAATATTAAATTTCATAAATTCATATTTTTAGTACACTGTAAACAAA
>JAHDCE010000593.1 GCA_020630045.1 Saprospiraceae bacterium
ACTTCCTTGAACATCTTTTCTTCTTCCTCTTTTAATTTCCTTTCCTCCTCTGAAAGTGCGTAGGATTCTATCTCGTCCAAATCGGGTTGACCGGCATTCACCCAAGCGGTGTACCAAGTGCTTCCTATGGCGTGGATAGCATCTCGCATACGGTTTTCGACCATATCACCCATTTGTAGATGAAATGCCGTGGCATACTCTTTACAATAAGTCCGGATGGTACGTTCTAGGCGAGTTTCATAACAGTATTGTTTGTCTTCCGGATACTGTTCGCTTAGCCTTTTTTCGATTTCCAAAACATCCTTAACATGGCTTCCACTTACTGAGACCGCATTCCAAATGAAATCTTCCGGATCATCAATGTATTCCGCTTTTCCTACGAAAAAGTCGAATGTCTCATCAGCGAATATTTCAGGAATCCGACTTTCCCATAGCCCATGAATCCCGTCTTGGCCGGTCAATTGTCCGTTGTAGTTTTCAGTGGTATGTAATGGGACATGGATATCGCCGATATAATGTCCGATTTCAGCTGAGTAACGGAGTATCCGTTTAGGGTCTTTGTTTTCAAATGCCTGAGTCAGTTTTTCGAGATAGCTCAGGTAATTATAAGGAGAGATGCCCCACTTGGAAAAATGGTCGATGGCTTGTGCTTTGGTGGATTTGAACAATGGCTTGTAAGGGGCAAGGAATTCATCCATTTTTTCTCCTTCCACCACCCATTCGTCTTCATAATATTGGTTCCTGAAATAGGCTTGGAAGAACTTCCTATATTCCTCGAATTTGATGACAACGCTTTCTTTTCCAAATCCTTTTTGAGAGACTCTTGACCCTAGGACAATGAATTTATTATCCTTGTCGACTTTTGAATCACCACCGATTAGTTGAAGCGTGTCGCCATCTTCAGTAAAAACCAATAACTCACCAAATTTTATCAAGGCATCCGTCAAATTCCTAGGCACCGTATCATAGGGCAATGCTTGTTCCCAATGATCGATATCGATATAATGGCGGACAGCTTCATGCTTAGTGGCATATCGTCTTTTATCCGGATCTACTGCGTGGTCGGTCAGATACTCCAAATGTGTTTTATAGAATCCAAGCATATCTTGAGGGAGCGTAAATACGGACACCCTGTTGATTCTTTTATGCCCATAAAAGCCCCATTCTTCTTTGTCGATTTTGATAAACGAACAAAGGCAAAAAATTATAAATATGGAGACCATGATTCCCGGTAAGGAAAAGATACGTTTCATGCTAATTTAGTTTGTCTTTAGATATAATGAGTTTATGGTTTTCAAAACCTAAAATCAATTTACAGTCATGTATGCCATGTTGTTCTAACATCCATTTTGCAAGTGGTGCGGTAACTTCATTTTCCACAGACCGTTGTAATGGTCGGGCTCCATACTTTTCATCGAACCCGATTGAAGAAATAAAGCTAACCAGTGATTCTGAAAACTCCAATTCTATATTGTTTTTTGTGAAACCTTCTCTAGATTTTAGTTCTTGAAGTTCCTTGTCGGCTATTTTTTTGATATCATCTTCGCCTAGGGAATTGAACATGACAATGTCATCCACCCGATTGACAAATTCAGGACGGAAAAATGAATGAATCGCTGACATGTAGCGTTTTTCGTGTCCTTCCGTATCAATGTAGCCCAACGCTCCCCTATTGGAAGCTCCCAAATTGGAGGTCATGATAATAATGACATTTCGAAAGTGGGTAATACGGCCGAATGCATCCACCAGACGTCCTTCATCAAGAACACCTAACAAGGCATCGAATACAGAAGAATCCGCTTTCTCCACTTCGTCCAAAAGAACTACGGCAAAGGGTCTTTCTCGAACTTCTTTGATTAATTTGCCCACGTTTTTTCCAGAACCTATTAATTGGACGATTTGACCCGGATAGCGATATTCACTCATATCGATTCTGATCAGAGGAGATTGTTTTTGTCCCTTACCGAAAAAATAATCTGCCAAAGCCTTTGCCGAAGCGGTTTTGCCGACCCCGGTGGGTCCGGCAAAAAGCATGGTTGAAATGGGCTTATGGGGATTGTTCAACCCAGTTTTGTAGATTTTTACGACATTGGACATCATTTTAATGGCATCATTCTGACCAATAATCCGCTCGGAGAACCATTTTTCCAATTCTGGAATATCCAATTTCAAATCATCTCTCAAAAAGAGCTCAGGAAGTCCGGTATCATTCGAAAACCTTTGAATGATATCACCTTTTGTCAATTTCGGTTTTCCTTGGATTTGAGCTTCTCCTACACAATTTCCCAAAAATTTCACCGCCTTGCCCGGAAATCTTTCATACGGATTGTAGCGCAACAACAATCGATAAGCAACCTCAAGGGCAGATTTCTCAATTGGTAATTTTAAATTCTTGCCTGAGTAATCCGCGAATTTATTGAGTATAATATGGATTTTGGCTTCTGACAATTCTTTCAATGGGACAATCCGGAAGTTTTCTGCAAAACCCGGCAAAAACCTTCTCATACTATCCAATTGGGAAGGTGTCACTTCCCCTACTATCCTTAGATTTCCATCAGAAATAAACGAGGAAAGAAATGCCGCGACACTATCTTGAGGGCCTTCTCCACCAATCATTAATAATCGAATAATGTCCTCTACCCAAAGGATTCCATTCGCTTGTTTAAGCTCATTAACCAAAGCTTCACAGGTTTCCTGCCATTCCCCTAGGTATTTTGCCGACGCGGTAATTCTTTGCGGCATGATTCGCCAAAAAGTCCGGTTGCCGGATTCTTTTTTGTTCTTGGTATGTATTCTCCTAAATGCTTGTTTGAGAACGGAACTCTTACCGGTTCCGCTTTCCCCGACCATTAGGATATTGGCTTCTTC
>JAHDCE010000594.1 GCA_020630045.1 Saprospiraceae bacterium
ACAAAAGATGTTTTCAAAATTTAATATTATTTACTTCACAGTGTACTTAGACTATCATTCATTCAAATACCCGGAGCGATATTTTATCGACTCCGGGTTTTGATTTTTCCTAGTGGAAATATTGGTGGATTGATACTTCCCCAATCCAAATATTCCAAGTTTAAGCACGCTTCATTTTATAGAAACTGGTTCGGGGTTTTCTTGAATCCGGGTAAGTGGCATACACTTTTACAATCATGGTGTCACCTTCGATTCGCATGATGACTTGCTTGGTCAAGCCGCCTTCAGATTTGTAGTTGGCACTGATGAAATGGTGACCGGCCGCCAGATAAAAGCTTCCAAAAACACTTCCCCAATCACAATCTGCTGGTGAACAACTTCCGAAGGCATGGACTGATGCACGACCTGAGTTGATGGTGATGTTCAATTTTGTCACACCTCTTGTGTTGTTGTCTACATTCACCCAATTTCCACGGAAATCATAAACCGATGGCTTAGATGCTTTCATCGTATAGTAATATGTAGTCGGCTTTCTACTGTCTTGGTAAGTGGAATGTACCTTGGCGATTATTTTTTCACCTTCCTTTCGCATAACGATTTGCTTGGTGATTCCCTTGTCTTCGAATTTGTAATTGACACTGATGAAATGGTGTCCCGCTGTGAAGAAGTAAGTGCCTTTTTTAGTTTCCCAATCACAATCCCTTGGGGAGCAACTTCCGAAAGCGTGTACATAAGGTTGACCTCCTTTGATAGTGACGACCATTCTGGTCAATCCCCTTGTGTCTTCATCTACATTGATCCATTCTCCTGCGAAATCCGTGATAGGAGTCGCTGCGAAAGTCAAAGAAGAGAAGAACAAAAATCCTGCGGCTATAATCAATTGAATCGTTTTCATGACTTTTAAATTTTAAATGGCTAATGAATGATTTCGTCCCTTTATCCATTCAAATGAGAAGGCGTTACCAAATCCGAGAAAAAAAATATTTTTTTCCCGGAAGGGATAAATAGAACTTCTATAAAAATGGCCGTATGAGCGATGAATTCGGATTTTGTAACCCGCGTGAGTTGGTTTAAACAATTTCGAGTATAACATCTAATACATGAAGTTCTCTTGCGGAAGTAATAACCAAGACTTATCTTAGGAGTATGGAAAATCAATTGGTCGAAGAATATCGGCGTACATTTAATGTAGAATTGCCACAGCAAGAAACGATGGATGGGTACCTGGATTTTATCCTATCCAAAATCCGACCCATGAGCGAAGACTTGAGGGAGGAGGATTTTTGGTTCGGTACCCGCTGGATGGAAGTACGCGATGATTTGGATTTTCATGAAGATATCCTGCACATCTTTGGAGAAGGAGGCGAGTACTTGGTTTCTATGGATGGGAATGTCAGTGCCGGAAACTGGAGGTCCATAGAACATCCGAACTCTATTATCCTAACATTTGGAAAAAAATCCGAACTGTATGATTTGGCCTTTTTGAATGACAATTTTTTCGTTTTGAGAAAGCATGGCGATCAGCTTCGCAAAGGACATAAAAAATATTTCGTCCTAGGAAGGGAATCCGTTGTAAAAGATTTGGAGTGGAGGGACAGTATGGAGTTGATGTTTAATATTTATAGAGGCAATGCCCGCTGGGGCACGTTCGTCATGATTGTCATCGTTTTACTTGCCGTAATTGTATTACTTTCTCTGTTCTAGGCATTTTCCCTTCCGGGAAATATTGATATGTGAACGCATGGCTTACTCAGGGTATTCTTCTATCGTTTCTATAATGAAAAAACCGTCTTCTCCTTGCTTTTGGTACAATGGCATTAGGATACGGCCATCATTCTGCGACCTGATTTCTCCCTTGACATCATATGCCAATAATTCGTTGGCTTTTATTTTTTGAAAGTTCTTATAGCCGGGTGCCATTTTGAATTCATCTTCCGGAATGATGCTGTGGCAATATAACAGATTGGCGATTTTGGGTAGCCCTTTCGAAAACTCGATAAGAATACTATCGTGTTTGTTTTCTACATCTTCCGCCTTTACACTTCCGATGCTCCTCATGCAATTGGTGATGGCGGCGATGGCCCTTTTCGTCGATAACTCTTCGTAATGTTGTCCGGATTCAAAAGTGACAGCTACCGTCTCCGGGGCAAAATTGTCATTGTTGAAAAAGTGGAGTGTCGTGCCTTTGATGCCTCCTAGCATCCCTAGGATAACAGGAGCATGTAGTTCGACCGCTATTCGTTGACTTTCCGGATTGTCAGTGGCAATCGTGAAAATACCTCCAAAAGCAGTAGTGGTATGTAGGTCAAGAATGACGAGCTTTTCAGTTGGATATTCCTCTAGAATTTGATTGATGGTTTTTACGATTGCCCTCAATTCTTTGTCTTCGCTATCCAGGTCTTCTTCCTTGGATTGACGGATACGGGCTAGGTTTTCTTGGGTAAATTGGCGGTTCAAGTCCTTGTTGATAAATCGCTTGCCTTCTTTCAACGCAGCGATATTTCCCCGCATGCCGATGATTTTTCCATTGTATTTGAATCCGGGATTAATAATTGGTTCATTGTCCAACATCCGGAACATTTCTTCCAATGCCATGACGCCGGCCATTTCATTACCATGCATGCCTCCAAAAACAATCAACAATGGTCCTTTTTCATTGCCCTCGTAACTACCGATTATCCGCTCCATCCGCTTTTGTGTATGTTTTTGTATTTAAATACTCCTTAATGCTATTATATAGTAAGGAGGTTATTTGTGGTAATATACTCGAAATTAAGTACCTGGACAAAAGTAATCGAATAATGATTTTCGTGGGTATTTTTGTTTTAGTCGAGGGAAGCCCGGAAACTGGTAGCCGTAGCTACCA
>JAHDCE010000595.1 GCA_020630045.1 Saprospiraceae bacterium
CAACTCCTTTTCTTCAAGGGTTATGTTTTTGAAAATTTCCTGTATAATTGATTCCATATATGAATACTCAATTTTTCGTGATAACATCTATTGATTTGTGAAAACTTGTCTTCAACAACCCAATTTGCTTACATAAATCCTAAAATGTTTATGTCATAACTCTTAATAGGTAGATTATTCCGACTTCTTAGTTTCGAATGGAAAACTATCTCATCAGTTCCATCGCCTCTCCCACCGTTTTCACCGGACGTTGACAGGCCTTGTTTTGACAGACATAAATATAAGTTTCCCCTTCTTGTAATTTATCTGACAATAGTTCTAGCGTACCTTCACTTTTGCCTCCTAGGAATATGGCATTCGGTAAAAACGATTTTTGCATTTTAGAAGATAGTTCTTCCGCGTCGGGGCCTACGATAGCAATTTCATATGGAGGAGTTGCCATTCTACTCAACACTTGCAACCAATTGGTGAAATATGCGGGTTGCGGATGCGAAGTAACCTCACCCTTTACATTATTCATCATTCTTTCCGCTTGACGGATATAGTCATCGTTGTAATAGTAATTTCCTAGGAGGAAAAGAACATTCGCGATAGTGGAATTAGAACCCGGAATCACATTGTCGGACGTATCCATTTTACGGACGACCAAGGGGTCGTCTAGGTCGGATGTGAAATAAAACATACCTGATTTGGCATCTTTAAAATGTACGATGGCATAATCGACGAGTTTTTGGGCATCACCCAACCATGCTTCATCAAAGGTGATTTGATACAAGGATATAAATGCTTCGGCGGTTAGGGCATAATCATCCAGAAATGCGTTGATGACGGATTTGCCGTCCTTGAAATTTCGATTGAGTCGACCATCTGCATCCATCATTTCCTGACGGATGAAATTGCCGTTTTTCAAGGCCGCGATTTTATATTTCTCCTTGCCCAAAGCTCGATAAGCATCTACATAACCCTTTAACATCAAAGCATTCCAACCCGTGAGGATTTTGTCGTCCAGTCCCGGATGGATTCGTTTTTTCCTTTCGGTGAACATCTTTTGTCTGCCGCTTTCCACGATTTGTAAAAGCTCCTTTTCCTCCATGTCGAACTTATCGAACCAATGCCGGTCGCTTTTCAGCCGTCGTAGGACATTATTGCCATGTTCCCAGTTTCCCTTCCGGGAAATGTCGAAGTAGTTGGAGATGACATTCCAAGATGTTGCGTCATCGGAAAAAAGCGCTTGGGCTTCGTCGTATTTCCAAACATAGAATTTGCCTTCTTCCCCTTCGCTATCCGCATCGTAAGAGGAGTAGAATCCACCAGATGAATGTGTCATTTCCCTAGCGGTGAATTCCAGGGTCTGTTCGACGACCTGCTTGTAAATTGGATTTTTTGTGGCTTGATAAGCTTGGGCGTAAAGGCTTACGAGTTGCCCGTTATCATATAACATTTTTTCAAAATGGGGCACATGCCAATCCGGATCGACTGAATAACGTGCGAATCCGCCGCCTAGCTGGTCATAAATTCCACCCATGGCCATCGCCTCTAGGGTGGTCTCGGTGGCTTCTAGTATTTTTTTGTCTTTTGACAAATCGTATTGTTGCAACAAAAACAACCAATTACTCGGCATCGGGAATTTGGTGCCTTTCCCTCCGTTTACTTTTCGTCCGCCTTTTCTTCGGTCGACACTAGAGACGAACCGTTCCAAGGGAGCTTTGATGTCATTTTTAGAAAAATCGGGGTCTCCGACAGATATGTTCACTTGTTCACGATCTTTGATGCCTTGAGTGAGGTCGGTGGCATATTGTTGGAGTTTTTCAGGTTGATCCGCTTTTTCCTTAATGAAAAAGTTCAACACACTCATCCAGTCCTTTTTAGGAAAATAAGTGCCTGCCCAAACCGGTCGGCCATCCGGTAATGCAACAGCATTTAAGGGCCAACCACAGCTGCTATCGTTGGAAAGGTGACAAGCAGTCATGTAAACATCATCCACATCCGGCCGTTCTTCCCGATCTACCTTTATAGAAACGAAATGGTCGTTCATCAACTTTGCGACGGTGGAATCTTCGAATGATTCGTGCTCCATCACATGACACCAATGGCAGGCGGAATATCCTACGCTAATGATGAGTAACTTATTTTCCGCTCGGGCTTTCGCCAATGCCTCTTCCCCCCAAGGATACCAATCCACAGGATTGAAGGCGTGTTGCAATAAATAAGGACTGTTTTGACCGGCTAGGTGGTTTGTGCCTTCCGTTCCTTGATGTTCCCCATGTTTGCTTTCTTGACCGCTCGGCGACTTGCAAGTGAAGAAAAGGAGGCAAAAACAAAGGGGAAAGAGATATTTGAACTGCATGTAATGGTATAAGTGGAAAATCGAATATGAACTTGTTTAAATTTTTTTAAACAAGTTCTATGGAAAACTCAATGGGTCTTCCTCAACCATTCCACGAAGTTACGGATTTGTTCATGTTCCATCAGTTTTTCCAATGTGTTGTAATGTCGCCCCAGTTCTTTTTCCGTTGCGAACTTATGTATTTGCCGATGGCAATCCCGACAAAGATCGACGGTCTCAATCATTTGCTCTTTCGTAAAGTTCTTTTTGAACCACTTGTTTTTATGGACGGTTCTGGGTATCAAGTGGTGGCGGCTGGTTCGGGCAACTTCCCTTTCGCACAATTCGCAATTCATGACTTATTATATTAGATACTATTTTCTAATGTTTGCTTTGACAATATGGTTCCTTTCCGGAATTGTAAGCGGCATGTATAGGAAAAATAGTAATTTAGAGACTTCGTTTTAATGATGACTAACACGACGATTATATGCATAAGATAGCCGAACAGTTTGAAACCACCGCCTCCAAATTGGAGGA
>JAHDCE010000596.1 GCA_020630045.1 Saprospiraceae bacterium
CAAAAAAATCAGGTGCTTCCTCCAGTTGGCGAATGGGTAGCGGAGGTAAGGGCTTATACAACAAATGATCTTTTCCAAAGGAAGTAAATTTGAAGAAATCAAAATTATTGTGATATCTCCCTTCTTTTAAAACATCCGCTTTTTCCAAGGAAAAAGTCTCCATTAAATATGCCAATAAGCGCTCCGGCATTTCACGGTCGATAACGAATCTTGAAGCGGGGCCGATATTCCTTTTGACCAGGCTTTTTTTAATTTTTCCGACGAGGTCTCCCGAAAATTCATCATCCAAATACAACTCGGCATCACGGGTCAATTTGATGGAGTAGGTATCAATAATATCATACCCCGGAAATAACAAGGAGACAAAATTCCTTACGATATCGTCTAGGATAATAATATGGTGTTCACCGTCCGGAGATGGTAATTCGACGAAGCGTTCCGCGTAGTCACTCGGAACTTTAACGATGGCATATTCGGGTTCGGCGTTGGGTTTTCTTTTATTTTTTAAATGAATACTTAAATACAATTCCGCATTGTTCAAAAACGGATTGACCATTCCATTCACCAGCAATACCGGTTGTACGAAGGGCAAAAGATGGTTATTGAAATATTCCTGAACGAAAAGTTGTTCTTCTTCATTTAAGTCCAGTCGTTTTACGATATGTATACCATGTCTTTTTAATTCGGGAATGATTTCATCAGAAAATATCCTCGAAAATTCTTCTTGCTGTTTATTGACGATTTTTAAAATGGATTTAATCACCTGCTTAGGTGAAAATTCCAATCGCTTTTGTGTTTTTTTACCGGCCCGCATCAAGTTGCGGTGGTGAGCGACTCGAACTCTAAAAAACTCATCCAGATTATTGGAATATATCGCTAGGAATTTCACACGTTCCAGCAAGGGAACGGAAACATCTTTGGCTTCTTGTAGAACACGATAATTAAAGGACAGCCAACTGATGTCCCGGTGTATTAATGGTATTTCCTCTTTATGTTCTCCCATTCTTTAAATTTAAAATCAGGGTTCATCAAAATCAATACTTCACCCTGATTGTTTCAATATCCTTGATGTCTTTTTTTAATTTAATTCCGTATTTCTTTTTTATTATTTTTTTTAATTCAGCGACATCTTTCACTTCATTTAAAACAATCGAATATCTAGTTTGATCATCACCCCCATAATAATATTTTTCCTGAGTCATTAGTGAAAAATAATATGCCATTTCTTTCATCGTCATACCATTAAAATGTAACTTTTCATCTTTCATGGCAATTTCAGTTTCCACATCTTCAGGTGTTTGATGTTTAGACAATTTCCTTCCTTTCCTAGTAACATCCCAAACATCAACTTTTAAAGTTACCGTATCCATTGAGAAATCATATAATTCTTTAAGTTTTTCGATGGATTGATATAAAATCGGTTTTTTAGCTCCTTGTTCTTCGGATTCTACCTTGTAGTTAATGGAGTAATCTATCGGGCTATCCCCTTGAAATAATATTTCCTTTGCATCAGTTGTTCCGGGAGGGTTTATGAGAAGCTTCACTATATAATTCAAAGGAACATTCGTGGCATGTAGCAAAAAATTTTCTTCGAATTCCATACTCAGACTTTTGGTACTGGATTGGAATTGATCATAAATTACTTTTTCAATTTTTGTCGCAACATTCACCTTTCTCTTATCTACAGAATGTAAAAAGGAATATTGTAGGTTTATGGTGTCGGTTTCAGGGGGTAAAATTACATTTGTTTTCAGATATTTATCCAAGAGTTCCGTTGTCAGTTGGCTGGCATACCCTCTCCACCTCAACATACCATTTTTATCAATAATAAATGTAACCGGAATGGCCTGAACCTTTAGTTCGTTTTTTAAAAACCAGTCATTGTCCATAGCGACTACCGACTTGAAGGTTTTCTTATTGAGAAATTTTTTCAGCTTATCTTTCGAATCATGAGAATTGACTGAAATGAAAACAATTTCCCCTTTATATTTTTCGGCTAATTCATTAATGTGGGGGATGGCCTCAATGCAACCGCCGCACCAAGTCGCCCAAAACTCCAATACAATAGACCGATCTCCTATTGAATTCAAATCGACCTCGTTCGCAACTTGTGTAATTTTCAGTTCAGGGGCGGGTACATTATCAAATGTGATTTGAGCATATCCATTATATGCTATTAAACAAAACCAGGCGATCCAAACAATTTTCATATACCAAAATAAATTTTTCTCTTTCTACCACGTGGCGACGCCTAAAAATATTGCTTTGGATAATGTATTTCAATCAATCGGCTGTTGTCTTTATCCATTTCTTTCCAAGAAGCAGCATCCGTTTCCACTTTTACGATGGCACATGTAGGTACATTAGACACATAATCATCACCGAAATAATTGGCCAAATCAGTCATGGTCGGATTGTGTCCAAAAACACATATCTTATTTAGTGAATCCTCTTGTTTACCAATGACATCTAGCATGGAACCCAGGGAAGCCAAGTACAACCTCCTATCTTCTTTGACATCAGCATCAGCGAAACCGAACGCGGGAGCAAAATACCTAGCAGTGGAAAGTGCACGATTGGCAGGACTGCTTAGTAATAAGTCCATCTTTTCCTCCTTGGCTTTTAATAAGGTGGCCATAAATGGTGCATCTCTGATTCCTCTTTTATTCAATGGCCGATCAATATCATCCAACATCGGATCATCCCAACTCGACTTCGCGTGTCGGATAAAAAAAACAGTTTTCATATACGTGCCTTTTTTCCATTTCCGCCAAGAAGAAATGGATTGTTCAATTTGTTATTAGATGTTAAGTACCCGGCCATAAATAATCAGGGAATATGCTTTTCAGGTATTTTTGCTTTA
>JAHDCE010000597.1 GCA_020630045.1 Saprospiraceae bacterium
ATCCTAAACAATTCCTATTGTTTAAATTGAACTCAACCTAGAACAGGCTAAGATTCTTAATTTTCCCCTAATGGGAAATGTTGGGTGATTCCAATCTATCAAATGATGGCTATTTCTCCTGAGGCGAGCAGTTCATAGTTGTACGAATGGCTAGTGGACGGATCAAAAGAAGTATCATTGGAGTTAGTGGCACCTTCTAACAAAAACAATTGCCATTCTTCATCAATGGTGGTCACTGTCCTTATCAACTTGTCTCCTTGTATTTTTGTTCCCCCGATTCTTTTTTTATCTATTAATTGTCCTCCTAATGAGAAAGTGGCTAGGGTATATTCGTAATCTAATAAACCGGCTCTATAATAAACCAGTGCGATAAAACCTTGTGTTCCTTTTAATCTAAAACAAGGCATAAATTCAGTGAATTCGTCAAAATCAGACTCTTCTAATGTATGGATAAAATGAATCATCCAACCATTAAACACATCATTCAAAGCACTAAAATGCAATGATGATTCCTCTGTAAGCGTCACTGGTAAATCCACTTCGGGGAACCTACTGAGGAACATATCAAAGTTCCCGGTTAATTTTTTTTTCAAATCCATGAATCAATTCTTTTTTGCCACGATGACACTCGTCGGTCGAATAAGGACATCTCCTCTGGTATATCCGGATTTTAAAACTTCTAAGACCGTGCCTTCCTTTTTGTCACTACTTGGTCGATGTCCTTCTACTTGACAAAACTCAGCGATTTTATCCATTGGAGAGGGTAATCTATGTACCCCCCATGATTTCAATAAATTTTCCAAGAGAATCCTTTGCTCTTCTAATCCCTCTTTTCCTTCCTTTAATATTCGACTATCCAAATCATCCAATAAATGAATGACATCTAAAAATTTCTTTTGTTCCCGATTTTCAGCAGCGGATTTTTCGTTTCTCAACTCCTCCTTTAGTGTATGGATGTGCTTCAACAACTTTCCGATTCGAATACGTATTTTCTGGATATCTTCTACCATCTCTTTTACAGTTTTCTAATATAAATGGTATCCCCGGGTTCTAATTTTTTCGGGTTTGTTATGGTTGGATTATCCTTCAATATAAGTTTCCATAAATTGCCATCATCATAATATTGTTCAGCCAAGTTGATTAACTTATCTCCTTCTTGAATGATGTGAGGCGTTTTTTCATTTTGGAGCTGATCTAACTTTTTTCGCAGCAAGCCATTTTCATTCTCCAATGCTTGTTTTTCGCCTACTAATAATTCGAGGGAATCGCGAACGGCCGGGGCAATAGAATTTTCAACATTTTGGATAGGAGTGCGTCTTCCGCACAAAAAGAACAATAAAGGCAGCAATAGTAATAGCAATACCAGATTACTCCTTTTCCGTGAAGCCGTTCTGGCTTCCTCTTTTTTAAGTTTGATAACTTCTGTCAAATCGCCTTCAAGGGCGATTTTATCCTTTACCGTATCTACATAGGTTTGTTCAATTCCGTCAAGAATCGGAAAAGACACCATATCCGCTCCACATGACGGGCAGGAGGTAGCGAAGGGTGGCATATTTTTATGATTGCAAACCGGACAATCCATATAGTTAATAAATTATATAGGCAGACTATTGTTGTTTCTCAACGATACCGATAAGGAACTTGTCTAAAGTTAAAGGTACAATTTTAGATTTCCCTTTCGGGAAAAGACTTGAATAATTTTACTCAATTCCTTGGTATTGGTTACAAATACATTTCAGGTATTTTCATCTGGGACAATTGTACAATTGTATAAATTAACTAAACCTTAATAATTTTCCGCAACCACGTACATAATATTTTGCCCTATAGGCTGGTTTAATGCATATCATCGGTAAAAAACCGCAAAAACCATATTTTCATTTAAATCCTTTTTCTATAGAACCAACCCATACACTTGAAAGAAATTTGATTTTGGTTAATTGAGCGCTTGGCGAGAACACACGGACAGAACTACCCGAAAAAGTTATCTCGGCAGGCACAGAGAAAAAGGTATCATTATGAGGAAATGGGTGTCAGTATTAGTATTCATGGTCATCACGACTTCCCTAGTCGTCGGACAATGTTTGAGAGGAGACTGCCGATATGGAAAAGGCGTCAAAAAATTCAAAAGCGGAGCAGTTTACTCCGGCCAATTCAGTAAAGGACAAATCCATGGTTATGGGAAGCTCCGATTCAGTAACGGAAGCATCTATGAAGGTTACTGGAAAAACAATTTCAGAGAAGGAAAGGGCACATTAAACTACAAAAATGGAGACCTCTACCAAGGAGGTTTTAAAAAGAACCAGTTATCGGGCAAAGGTGTTCTTGTCCTTGTTAATGGCGACCGGTACGAAGGTCAATTCCGAAACGACAAAAAGAATGGACAGGGTACATATAAGTTCTATAATGGCGACACTTATGTCGGTACATTCAAGAATAACAAAAGACATGGACAAGGAACCATGACCTACAATAACGGTTCCGAATACAAAGGCAACTGGGCTGATAATGAAAAGCATGGAAAAGGAAGGTTTAAAGATGCAAACGGAACGGTAAGAACCGGAAATTGGGCCTATGGAAGATTGGATTCAGGAAGTTTTTCCTCAGGATCGGAGGTCGCCGACAAGCCTACAAATACCCCTTCTTCCACATCCCCATCCAAACCTCCTCGACAGGAATCAGGACTCCCTATGACATCAGATGGATATGTCGATTGTAATAGGACCAGATGTCATAATCGAGAAGGGTTCTATTTATATGGCGATGATTCTAAATATTATGGAGAACACAAAAACGGCAAGCCTTCGGGCCAAGGAACCATATATTATTCAAATGGTGGAAAATACACCGGAGGGTG
>JAHDCE010000016.1 GCA_020630045.1 Saprospiraceae bacterium
CTATGCGAATCCTTCAAAATATTTCGATGAAGTTATCGAAATCGACTACCCTTGAGCCTCACCTTAATGGCCCTTTTACACCTGATTTGGCTACTCCGATTTCCAAAATGTCCGAAACGGCTAAAGCCAATGACTGGCCGGAAACAGTTGAAGTCAGCCTCATCGGTTCTTGTACCAATTCTTCATATGAAGATATTTCAAGAGCTGCCAGTATCATCGCACAAGCGAAAAAGAAAGGCTTGTCCTTAAAAACACAATTTACGATTACACCGGGTTCGGAACTCGTACGTTATACCATCGAACGAGATGGATTCATTGAATTATTTGAAGGCATGGGAGCGAATGTATTCGCCAATGCTTGTGGCCCTTGTATCGGTCAGTGGGCTAGATACAAAGACCCGAAAAACGCTCCTAAGAACAGTATCGTTCACTCTTTCAACCGTAACTTCTCCAAGCGTGCCGACGGTAACCCGAACACACATGCGTTCGTAGGTTCTCCGGAGTTGGTAACAGCTATCGCCCTTTCGGGCAAATTGGGTTTCAACCCGATGGAAGATACTTTGACGAATGACAAAGGAGAAACCATCAAATTGGATGAGCCGACCGGTCACGAACTTCCACCCAAAGGATTCGATGTGGAAGATGCCGGATATATCGATCCTTTAGCGGACGGTAGTGGTGTCGAAGTCGTAGTAGCTCCTACTTCCAATAGATTGCAATTATTGACTCCTTTCGTTCCGATTTCAAAGGATGACGTAACCGATATGCGTTTGTTGATTAAGACCAAAGGCAAATGTACCACTGACCACATTTCTATGGCAGGTCCTTGGTTGAAGTATCGCGGTCACTTGCAAAATATTTCTGAGAACTGTTTCATCGGTGCCATCAACGCTTTTAATGATGATACGAATAATGTTCTCAATTATGTCAAAAATGAATACTTGCCGGTTCCTGAATCCGGAAGGACTTACCGTGATGCAGGTGTAGGTACGATCGTCTTTGGTGAAGACAATTACGGAGAAGGTTCTTCTCGTGAGCATGCTGCTATGGAGCCTCGTTTCCTAGGAGTAAAGGCGGTCGTCGTTAAATCATTCGCCCGTATCCACGAAACGAATTTGAAGAAGCAGGGAATGCTGGCATTGACTTTTGCCGATACCGCCGATTATGAAAAAGTTCGTCAAGACGATGTGATTGATATCACTGACTTTGACAGCATGGCTCCCGGTCAACCTTTGACTATCCGATTGAACCATGCGGACGGTACACAGGACGAGTTCAAAGTGAACCATACCTACAACCAAGCTCAAATTGATTGGGTACGTGCAGGTAGCGCCTTGAACAAAATCCGCGAAGAGGCCGGATTGTAACTTTATGAATATTTCGCCGGAAGGCGATAGCATAAAAAGAAGCGGTATTCCCCCTCGGGAATGCCGCTTCTTTTTTACATTTGTTACAACAGAACCCGTTCAGCTATTGGATAAGCAACAGATCATAAAAACAATATTAAGGGTCATATGGATATCGGTTATCTTGGCCTGTGTCCTAGGACTCATATTCAAACCCGAGGCATTCACGCCGGAGGCGATGGCCTCCTTTCTACAACGATATGAGAAAAACATATTCGGGATATACTTGCTACTATCCATCGTCAGGGGACTGACCATGATACCCACTACCCCACTGGTCATAGCCGGGACACTTGCCTTACCGGAACATCCTCATTGGGTACTAGCGATTTCCATGATTGGAATACTAGCTACCTCAGCCATGATATATCGATTTTCAGACTATCTCGGCTTTGCTGAATATTTTGAAAAAAAGAACCCTAAGGCTATCGAACGAATCAAAAAGCAGCTAGAAAAGCCCACTGGTGTCATTTTCATTTTCTTCTGGTCTATAGCACCTATCGTACCTACGGATGTGATCTCATATGTCGCCGGATCTATCGGTATTAACTTCACAAAGTTCATTATTCCGTTATTTTTAGGACACTTGGTTCTGTTCTCCATTGTGGTTTACGGGAGTGATTATATCTTTGGGTTATTCGGTTTTTAAATTAAGAGATATCCAAGAACAAGAAAAAATATGGCTTTCTGCGATGAAGGACGGAAAAGAGTCCGGCCTCAAACAGATATTCAACCAATATTACAAGTATCTATTGGTTACGGCTTGTCATTATGTTTCGGATACGGAAAAGGCTAAAGATATTGTCCAAGACGTGTTTTTTGATTTGTGGAAAAACAGGGAAAAATTGGACATCAATATTTCCCTGAAAGCCTATTTGAGACGAGCGGTGGTCAACCGATCTTTGAACCATATCAAGCAATCCGGTCGATTTTTGTTGGGGGACGACGGATTTGACCCATCGGCAAAAGCTAAAGAAGCCACGGCCGACCAAACATTGGAAGCGGCGGACTTGAAGCAAATTATACAATTGACCATAGACCGATTGCCGGAAAGATGTAGAACGGTATTTTTATTGAGTCGGAAAGAGCATCTATCACATAAGGAAATTTCAGAACAACTTGGCATTTCAGTAAAAACAATCGAAAATCAAATGACCAAGGCTTTGAAGAGTATCAGGGTTGCCGTTACAAAATACGGTGCTCAGCTGATTCTTCTTTTTTCTCATTTTTTTGAAAATTTATTCTAATCATATAGGGGGAAGAAAGATTGGAATTGTCCTAGGAATGGGAAAAATCATATTAGAGCATGAACAGAGACTTTTACATAGCACTTATTTACAAACGATTCAAAGGTGAACTTTCACCGGAAGAAGGTATCCGGCTGGACGAATGGTTGGTAGAATCCTCCGATCACCAGCAGCTATTCGATGATATTCAAAAGGACTGGGAGCTTAGTGAGAATTATGAACCGGATATAGAAATTGACCTGGAACAAGCTTTTTCATCGCTTCAACAGCGAATTCAAGAAGACGGATCTAATCGCCCTGAAGCCAAAATCGTAGAAATCGCTCCTAGGAAATTCCGTTGGGGATGGCTCACCGCCGCCTCGGTCATGCTATTATTAGCAGCAGGGATTTGGTGGATGGGACTCCTAGATAACGAGCCACAAACTTGGGCGACATTAAGTACAGGAGAAGGAGAGGTCCAATCCTTTACTTTGTCCGATCAAAGTATCGTCTGGTTGAATGAAAACAGTACACTAGAATACCCGGAAGAATTCAAAGGAAAAAACAGAACCGTCCGTTTGACCGGCGAAGGTTTTTTCGATATCGCACATGACAAAGCCCATCCTTTCAAAGTCGAAACCTCCAAAACGATAACGACCGTTTTGGGAACGACATTCAATATAGAAGCTTATCCGGAAAGCGATGTGGTGAAGGTCGCACTCCTAACGGGTAAAGTGAGATTCGAAGAAAAAAACGATTCCGGAAATAAAGCTGAAATCCGTGCCGGCCAAAGTGTATTGTTCAACAAAACCAGAAAAGATGTATTGGTTTCGGAACAGCCTAACCAAAATTCGACCTCTTGGCAAACGAATCAATTGATATTTAAAGAAACCGATTTGGAACAAGTCGTTTCTGATTTGTCCGACCATTTCGGAATTTCGATTTCCCTTTCGGAAAATAATTTGAAAAACTGCAAATTCAATGGGAGGTATTCCGCTCCTACCACGGAGATGATTTTAGACAACATTGCAAATATCTACAAGGCAGAAATCGTTAAAAACGACAATGGTTTCACCATCAATGGTGGTGCCTGCAAATAGAAGGAATGAAGCAACCTTTAACAAGATTCATACTGTTGATTTTATTATTGCTCGGTAGCGGCTTATCGCTCACCGGGCAATCCATTTTAGAGCAAGAAGTGGATTTCAATATAAAAGGGGTATCTGTCCCTGATGCATTGTTCCAACTGAGCGAACAAACCGGTATCAACATCTCCTTCGACAGCTCTTTGTTTCCCGATAAGGGAAAAATAAGTATTCGCCGGAAGGCGACCTTACGAGAAATCATAAACTCCTGCTTGGAAGGATATGCAGTAAAATATGAAATCAGCGGAAAGACATTGCTTTTGGTCGCTCGTCCTTGGAAGTATTATACCATTAGCGGTTATATAGAAGATAGCACCACCGGAGAACGCCTCATAGGAGCGAACCTGATTGACACGAATACCGGCAAAGGAACCACCTCCAACGATTATGGTTTTTTCAGTTTGACTCTAAGGGAAGGCAACTACGAACTTGACTTCTCATATATCGGATATCAAAACCGGACGGAGACTTTCAAACTTCAATCCGACCAAGATTTTCAATGTAGATTGGAATCCTCCACCACCTTATCGGAAATTATCGTCGAAGCCTCTCCTTTCGGCGAGTCAGTACTAGGGGACAATGAAACCAAGACTTCTTTATCCAATTCACGGGTCAGTCCACAAGGGCGACCGGTCGGTACTTCCCTTGGCGGAAATGTAGATGTGATGCGAACCTGTTATGACCTCCCCGGTGTCGAAACGGGGGCGGACGGGTTCGGAGGCATGCATGTAAGGGGCGGGGATGCCGGACAAAATCTCATCCTGATGGATGGTGTACCGATATACAACCCCAGTCATGCGTTGGGTTTGGTTTCCATATTCAATTCCAGTACGGTTAAACATGCGAGTTTGCAAAAGGGCGGATTCTCATCCAGATATGGCGGGCGATTGTCTTCCGTATTGGATGTACGTACCAAGGAGGGAAGTCTCCGTTCATTCGGCGGAGAAGCGCAAGTCGGAACATTTTATTCAGGTTTGACGCTCGAAGGACCACTCAAAAAAGAGAAGGCAGGATTCATCATTTCCGCAAGGAGAACACAACTCGAACCGCTGTTGAATTGGTACAACGAACTGGGAAAAGACGATACTCAAGAAGACGAGTTGGGATACCGATTTTTCGATATCAATGTTAAAACACATGCCTCGATTTCTCCTAGGGATAAAATTTATGGCAGCTTTTATATAGGTGGAGATAGCTTTACCAATCGCTCCGTATTGAATGAAATCGAAATGGAAGAGGGGGAAACCGAAGAAGAAGACAAAACCTTTTCGGTCAATTCGGAATTCGGACAATTTATCCAATGGGGCAATACTATCGGCTCCTTGAGATGGAATCATCAATACGGTTCCAAATTGTTCAGCAATTTGACATTGACCTATAGTGAATTCAATTATTTCAGCATCGTCAGTGACGGATTCGAGGTGAAAGACGATGACGAGGAGGAAGAAGCGGAGGAAGAAATCAATGAAAAGTCCTCCTACGAATTTTCTTCAAATATTCGGGAAGGGGCTGCTAGGCTGGACTTCGATTTTGTACCCTCTCCGAACCACTCGGTTCGGTTCGGGGGATCTTATCGCTTCCGTCAATTCGACTCCGGATTGATTTTCGTGGAGGACGTGGATGTCGATTTTGATTCGTTGGAAGGTTTCTTCCAAGAAATCTCAGAAGAAAACTACACCATCGGACATGAAACCGCCCTTTATGTAGAAGACCGATTCACAAAAGGAAAATTCTCCTTGGATGCGGGATTGCGTTTATCGCACTTTTCAATGGAAAACAATCATCACTTCGGAATAGAACCCCGGCTCTCCCTTGGTTGGCGGCTTTCGCCGAAATTGGGAATCGGTGCGACTGTTACTCGAATGACTCAATTCGTGCATCTGCTTTCCACATCCGGTGCCGGACTACCTAACGACATCTGGATTCCTTCGTCCGATGCCATCGCTCCGGAAACGGCTTGGCAGTTTTCCCTAGGAGGAGATTGGATAACGGACGCGGGTTTTTCCTTAGGAACGGAAGTTTACTACAAGCAAATGAATAACGTCATCGCTTATCGGGAAAACCTCAGTTTCCCCCAATTGTCGGAATTGAATGTATCGGACTGGGAAGAAGAGGTAACGAGCGGCCGCGGAACGAGTTACGGATGGGAAACCCGATTGATGTACCAATCTTCTAGGTGGAATGCTGAAATCAATTATACGCTTGCAAAGTCAACACGAACTTTTTCGATGTTGAATGGTGGATCGACTTTCCCTTTTTCATTTGACCGGAGACATGCTCTAAAAACGAATCTTAGTATTCGAATCGCTCCTAGGGTCAAGTTCTCCGCCGCATGGCGATTCAATACGGGCCGGCCCATTACATTGACTGCCGGATTCAATGATACTTTTTTATTGGGAACACCTTCTGAAGAAAGTGAAGACATGGATATCCTGAGCGCTTACAATGGATATCGACTACCTGTCCAACACCGACTGGATATCGGCTTCGACTTTATATTCAAAAAAGACTGGGGAGGACATCATCTTTCTTTGGGACTATACAATGCCTATAACAGGAAGAATATCATTTATGAATATTTCAAACTGGATTATCGTGGACAAAATACTGCTGAATTGGAACAGTTCGGTTTGCTTCCCATTCTACCGTCTATCGGATATAAGGTATATTTTTCCCGAAAGGGAAAAACCGACAAATAAAAATCGGGCAGGAGTTTCCTCCTACCCGATTCATAAGCACCCTCTCTTTTTTCATTTGATTCTTATCCAAGATTAAGTGGGGTCACTTAAAATTGTAATTGATTCCCAAGGAGAAACTCATCCCCGGTCTTAGCAATTCGAACACTTTTTCTTCGGCTTGGTAAGAGTCATATACTTTTTTGCGTTCAGAAGACAACAAGTTCCTGGCTTGTACACTAACACCCCACTGGTCTTCAGTACCGAATCGCTTGGTAGCTTTGAAGTTCAAACTATGGAAAGGAACAGTATAAACGTCAGGTACGGTTCCGAAACCGACGACGGACAATCTGGGGCCTTGCACATTGTAGCTCAAATTGGCTTCCCAATCATTGGCGCTTCCCTGATAGTTCAAGTATACATTGACGATGTAGGGAGATTGTCCGAGAAGCGGTCGCGTATCGCTGACCTCTTCGCCTTCACGAGCGAAATTTTGCTTAATCGTATATTCAGCTTCCTTCATTTTCACCTGCGAATGAACATAGGTCAAATTGGTTCCGATGGAGAAGTCTTCTAATTTATCGGAAATGAAGGCCAGTTTTTTGCGGGCTTCCAATTCCGCTCCGACAACCAAGGCGTCACCACCGTTTTCGGGTGTGAAAATGTCCGGGAAATAAGTATAAACCCCGGGAGTCGATTCTACGCGGTAGGACACCAATTCTATCGGATTTTTAAACATCTTGGCGAATCCGCTCAAGGCAATCATCTCTCCACGATCGTAGAAATACTCCCAACGCAAATCCATGTTGTTGATGTCCGTTTGTTCTACATCGATATTTCCATAAAAGAAACGCCCCGATAAACGGTCACGAATCTGAGCCACCGATTTTTCCTTGAAAGAAGGACGGGCTACGGTACGACTGAATGACGCCCGGATATTCATTTTATCCATGACATTGTAAACCAAACCTACAGAAGGCAAGAAGTTGAGTTCATCCAATACCTTGTCATTGTCGAGTACGACCGTCCCTTGTTGGTTTTGTCCGGTATACCTGTTCACCGCTTGCTCTACACGCAATCCATATATCGCTTTCAATTTGGGGTGTACCATCGCCTCATTCATCACATATACCGCATTCACACTTTGGGTGGCGTCATAAGTATTGGCCGGTTCATAATTCCCTTGTACGAAAACCGTCCCTAAGGTATTTTCCAAATCCCAGATTCCTGCCGGTTCGAAAAATTCGTTGGGATCACCGCTTACTTCCCGCGACCCTTTAAATCCGAAATTGTAATTCAAAATCGAAAAGTCCCTAGCCTTGTAAGTTTGGGACAATCCCATTTTCATATTGGCCTTACGGCCGAACATTTCAAAATCATACTTCGTATCAAATCGCGTACTTACATTATATTCTTCTAGGAACCGGAATGCCCTGGACACCTCCGCCCCTACTCCACCGGACAAAGCGAATCGATCTTCTTCCGGGAAGTATTCATAAGCAGTGTAACGAATATCCGGTTCGTCAATTTTAGACAATGTAGGAGAAACTTTCCATTCCAATGTCCACTTGTCAATGGCGTGTTTTCCTCCTAGGATGACATTGGTCACTGAACGTTGTTGATATTCCAAATTGTCCTTGATCAAAGTGGCCGGGTTGTCATCTCCGATTTCGGTACGGATGTCGGCGGCTTTACTGACACCGTTCTGACTATGGAACACACCGAACTTGAATTTATTGCCACCGGATTTCAAAGCACCGGACGCTAGGGCACTCCAAAGGACACTCTGTTGTCCGTAGGAAGCGACATCGTTTGACATCAAAGTCAAATTGTATGCAGTGGGGTCGGTTTCTTTTTGATAACTATTAAATATAGCATCTTCGTAAAACTCCGTTCCTTGGCGGTAATTCACCGCGAAGGTGTATCCCAAATCCCAGTTTTCTTTATTCACTTGATTGCCATAGGAAGCGGAAAGGGCATAATCCATGAAATTGGCTTCTTGACGGGTAGCCATTTCTCCGGAAAAAGCACGGGTCATGCTTTCCAATTTTTCGCCCAAAGCCAAATTAGAACGGGCATCGACTTCCGAAGGAATCCATTCATTGTATCCGAAGGGTAAAGCCCTTGAATTTTTACCGAATCCGAACCTGTCCATTGGAGAGGCGTCGTAGGTCAAATAGTTGTTCTTAAAATGCATATTGGGTTTGAATCCAAGATTCACCCCGATAACGAATGTTTCCTTTTCAGGAAAATCTTTGGTTTCGATATCGACGGTTCCTCCGGTAAAGTCTCCCGGCAAATCCGGCGTGAATGTCTTAAACACCAAAACATTGTTTAGCAAATTGGTGGGAAAAATATCCATTTGAACAGAGTTCTTATCCGGATCCAATCCCGGAATTGCCATTCCATTCAATAGTGTTTTTGTATATCTATCTCCTAGACCACGTACATATACATGCTTACCTCCTTCAATGGAAACACCGGTCACCCGTTTGATAGCCGCAGCAACATTTGCATCGCCGCTCCTACTAATTGCCCTTGCGGAAATACCATCCACGACATTTGCGGATTTCCTTTGAATGGTCAGTAGCCCTTCTTCATTGTTACGGATTACTTCCGCCTCAACCACGACTTCTTCCAATACCTCAGACTCTTCCTTCATCCGAACTTCACCCAACGCATTTACTTCTCCATGCTTGATGATTACATTCTGAATTTTCATATCGCTATACCCCAGGAAGGAAACCGTGATTTCATATGTTCCCGGAGATAATGAAAATGAAAATGTTCCGTCTAAATCCGTAGAAGTTCCTTCTCCTGTAGATTCAATCAATACATCAGCGAAAGAAACCGCCTCTCCTGTTATATCATCAATGACAGTTCCGCGCAATGTCCCTTGAGCAAAGGACAAATGGCTAAATAATCCTAAAAATCCTATTAAAACGAATGACAACCTCATGGCTCTATTCTATTATTTTTTATTCTAATTAAAATTCCGGTTCCCCGGAAGGGGACGGAAAAATTTTAAAATCCGATTACAACTTTCCATTGATTTCTAACCAAGTCCAACCTGCGAAAACGGAAGTATCCGCTCCCTTGGAGGAAGTCGAAACCGTCGCATTGTTTTCATTGATGTAAGTATCGACATTGGACTCCATTTCTGCCGTTAATGCTCCTGAACAATCATCTACTTTGGTGTAGACATCCGAAAGGTCAGCACCGGAAGTAATCATATCGCATCCCATTACTGTCAATGTGTTACTCAATAACATATTGGAATATGCATCTGATTTCAATTCACAAGAAGCATCCGTATCGAAATTGGTTCTTACTTTGATAAATTTGGCGTCTGCATATCCTTCAAATGAGCAGTTAATAATTTGACCTTGTGCCTTTGACTTCAAATCAGCTCCTGAACCACCACCAAAGGTTTTGAATGTGCCATTTTTGATGGTAAACATGCCGTTTGTATAAGTTGAACCTTCCGGACCATCGATTTCCATAGCTTCATCGGTTTCACCTGTAGCGTCATCTTGAATCACCATCAGATTATCAAACTCGCCCGAGTAATTTTGGTCGATGTCATAAGCATCATCCTTCTGGTAAGCGACGATTGTATTTCTGATATTGACCGAACCACCGAAGCATTCGATTCCATCATCGGAGTTGGACAATACTTCGACATATTCAATCGTAGTTCCCGAACCTACGGCTCCTAGGGTCAAACCATTGATTTCGTTTCCTTCAGACACTATTGCTCCTCCATGACGGATGGATACATATCGGATTATACCGGAATTGTCGGTATCGTCATCACCACCATAAGTCGTGTTAGGAATATCAGCCGGAACACCTTCAATCTGTCCTGTAATGTCATTGTCTTCAGTGGAAGCTTTGGCGTTACCCAAAACGATAAGTCCTCCCCAAAGTCCTCTATCGCTAGCGGTCAAGTTCGTTCCTGATTTCTGACCGATACCGATATTATCTTGGGTGGATGTAAAAATGATCGGAGCGTCCGCAGTTCCATCAGCCATAATTTTGTCTCCCTTGGCAATGATCAAAGCAGTTGCCAAGGATCCTGAACCTTCACGGCCCTTAATGATCGTACCGGGTTCGATGGTTAAGGTAACACCCGATTGAACGACGACTTTATTCGTCAATCGCCAAATACGATCATTGGTCCAAGTCGTATTTGAAGTAATCTCACCCGAGACAGCTTCATATTCTTCTTCCGATATGCAGGTACGATTAATTTCATCACAAGTATATCCATCGGGACAAGGGTTATTAGAACAAAACGGGGCTCCATTAATATCTTCACCACAAGATGTCATCAAAAGCAAAGGGCTGAAAGCCAATAGCAACATCAAAAACTTAACTCCAGAAAATTTCATTTCTATATTGTTTTTCCTTAAAATGATGCTACAAATAAAAGGTTGGGAAATGAACGGCGAGTAAAATGAGGTAAGGGGCAAATCAATTTTGCCTTATCTTTAAATGAAGGGAATGTAAAAAATTTACAGTGGCTTAACCATTCTTGATTACATTGAATTAACGTTAAAATCCTTTGGTTAAAAACCAATTGTTTAAGTCAATTTCTAAGCGGCTCGATTTACAATAAATTAAAATAAACCGCCCATATTTTACATGAATAAAACATTGAAAGGAGCGATTCGAAGAAGGAAAAAATGATTTTATCAGCCATCAAAAACATACCGATTGTCAAAAAGGCTTATTTAGCCTTTGGAAAAACTTGGGTGATCAGAAAAACAGCTCCCATCATTCCTTGGATTCCTTCCGGAAAATGTCTTGATATCGGAAGTGGAAACGGCTTGGTCGCACAACACATTTCCAAGAACACCGACACACAAGTTACCGCGCTTGATGTGGGTGACTTCAGCATTCTCCCCGAGGTAAAAACGGTTGTCTATGATGGAGATAAAATGCCTTTTCCACAAGGAGCTTTCGGAGCGGGGCTTTTACTGACCGTCCTTCATCATACCCATTCCCCGGAGGGGGTACTAGAAGAAGCTACACGCGTTTGTGAACGGATTATCATCATTGAAGACATCTACAATAATCCTATCCAACAATATGCGACCTATGCCATAGACACACTTGTCAATTTGGGTTTTTCCAAGATGACCTACCAGAATAAATCTGATCGGGAGTGGAAAATGACCTTTCAAGAATTGGGTTTACAATTGATTCATTCAGAACAGCGAAGAGTACTGTTGTTTTTTAGACAAGGGATTTATGTGTTGGAAAAACAGAAAGACCATTATTGAAAAAGTCGCTTTCGGATATATCCGAAAGCGACTTTTTCAATAGATGTTATCACGATTTTTTTTGTGAGAACATCTAACAATGACAGATAAAATTCATTACCCCGGAACATTGTAATGGAACTGCTCCCAAACGACCTTACCGTCTTTTACTTGATAAACACAGACTTCCTCAATCTTAATGCGGCCTCCTTGCTTAAAAGTTACGTCATTTTTCATGGTAATCGTAAAATGATCGCCCGCCACCAACGGGTCAGAAACTTCACTTCCGTGAAATTCCTCTAACATAGAATACCATTGTTGCCCTTTTGCTTGAACTGCTTCCAGTCCTTCTACCTTAGCATTCGGCGTTCCTTGCGGTTCATTGCTGACAATGTTCGGAGCATACAATTCTTGCTGAGCTTGATCTCCTTTTCCTTGGCGACATAATTCCACCAAACGATTCGCGACTTCTTGTGTGGTCATTTAAAATTTGTTTTGTTTGTTAAAAATATTACTCAATAACATAAGTAATACAAAGATAGCTTCAATAAATAAGGACATTCACAATTGAGAAAAAGTTGACTTCCCTTTGTTAAAATTCCAACATTAAAAACCTCATGTTAAAATATTTCCAGCCCTTATATTTTTCCGTATATTCATGCGGTTTTGACCAATCCCACCCCATATAACCATATTTTAAAACCTTATCCTCTACTAATCATGAGAACCAAACTCAGTTTGTTGACCTTGTTATGTTTTGTATTCAGCGTTGGGACATTCGCCCAATCCCATCATTCCATCCACGCCGACCACAATGAATATTATAGCAAACAAGGAGAAAAGACCCTACAAGAATGGGATGAATTCAATGGATTCAAACCACAAGCGAAACAAGCGCAACAGAAAAACGCCAATTGTACATTAGACAAGGTCGTTTTCGGTTGGCACCCGTATTGGGGCGGAACCGCTTATACCAATTATGACTGGAATTTATTGACCGATTTCTCATTCTTCTCCTACGAAGTGGATGCGGCTACAGGCGACCCGATTACCACAAGAGGATGGGCGACCCACCCCTCGGTTGATATGGCATTGGCCAATGGCGTCCGGGTCAATTTGTGCGTGACCTTATTTTCGAATCACTCCACCTTTTATGGTTCGGCGACAGCCCAACAAAATTTGATAGACAACCTCATCGACTTGGTTTCTACTAGAGGTGCTCATGGTGTCAATATCGACTTTGAAGGCATACCGGGTTCTTACGCAACGGACTTCACCAACTTTATGGTGAACCTCAGCACCCAGATGAAAGCCGTTGACCCGGACTATCAAATCAGTGTCGCCTTGTATTCTGTGGATTGGAATGACGTATTCAATATTCCCGTCCTAGTAAATCATGTGGATTTGTTTGTGGTCATGGGCTACGGCTACTATTATTCAGGAAGCAGCAACGCAGGGCCAACCGATCCCTTGTATGCGTTTACGACAGGTTACAATTATTCCCTTTCTAGAACAAGTACCTATTATTTGAATGAAGGAGTACCAGCTGAGAAACTCATCATGGGACTTCCATATTATGGCCGCGAATGGCCGACTGCCAGTGACGCGGTTCCTTCTTCGACTACGGGTTCGGGTTCGGCCAAAACTTTCAATGTCATCCAAAACAATACCAGCGGCAACTATTCGACAAGGTTATTCAATAATGCCAGTCAAACACCATATTATACCTTTCAAGACGGAGGCACTTGGAGACAGGCCTGGGTCATGGATGGCGAAAGCCTCGAAACCAGGCTGGAGTTCCTAGACCGAATGGGACTAGGAGGTATGGGCATATGGGCATTGAGTTATGACAATGGATATCCCGACCTTTGGGATGCACTGCGTGACAAATATACCGATTGTGAAATCGTGGAATGTACCGGCACTATTCACGACATGGGAGGCCCCGAAAGAAATTATTACAGCAATGAAAGTTATGAATACGCCATCTCGCCGGATGGAGCAACGAATGTCCAATTGGACTTCCTTAGCTTCAATATTGAGGATGGATATGATTTCTTATACATTTATGATGGACCGGATTCTTCCTCTCCCCTTATCGGGACATATACCGGAACCAATACTCCGGGAACCGTAGTTTCGACAGGCCCATCCATCACTTTACGTTTTGAAGCGGATGCAGCCACGACTGCTCCTGGTTGGGAAGCCAATTGGAGTTGCATCAATCCGCCTATCCCACTGACCACCACTATTACAGATATCAATACATGGGTGACCGGAGATTTCACCGCCGACATTACCGACGAAGGAGGGAACCCCATTACCGACCGGTTCTATCAAGCTTGTGATTTCGACGGCACGGAGTGGCGATCGAATACAGGAAACGGATTTTTCAATGATGACTTCAACGCCTTGCATTCCGACTGGACTTCTTACGCCGGTTCATGGAGCGTAACAGGCGGCGAACTCGTCAATACGGACGAAGCATCCAGCAATACCATATTAACCGCTTCATTGAATCAAAACCTAGGAGACAAATACATGTTCCACTGGAAAGGAGCCATCGGAGGGACAGGAACCAACCGTAGAGCCGGATTGCATTTCTTTTGTTCCGATCCTTCACTTTCTAACCGTGGTGAATCTTATTTCGTATATGAAAGGGTGGATTCCGACAAATTACAATTGTATCGCGTCACCGGAAACACATTCAGCTTGGAAGCCAATATCGACTGGGTTTTCGATCCGGGAATCGTTTATGATACCAAGGTCATTTTCGACCCTTCCACTGGAGAGATGCAAGTATATATCGATGATACATTCGCCGGAAGTTGGACGGATCCCAGCCCCTTGACAGGTGGAGATTATGTATCGTTCAGGAGCGGCAATTGCACCTATGATATTGACGACTTTAGGGTTTATCGTTCTAGGGCCGGGAATCCGGGAATTACCGTCGGACCGGATGCGACTGATGACATTAGATACAACAGCCCGGACGGTACTACCGATGCAGGAATGATTCGTTCCGTCATTTTTGATTCGGTCAATGGTGTCTCGTCGATTGATGAAGAATCATTCCTTGTAAACTACAATTCTGAATGTACTGATATTCCAATGAATTTGTCGGTAGAAATGACCAGCAGCACTTCCGGCATACTGACTTGGGACGCCATCGCAGGTTCGCAGAAGTATCAAGTACGATATAGGATGCAAGGAACGACTGCTTGGAACCAATCCGGTGTATTTTCCAATTCGAAAACGATGTCGGGATTGACACCTCAACGATATTATGAATACCGCGTCAGGAATCAATGCGCAAATGGCATTTGGTCGGAATATTCTACACTTCAAAGGTTCTATACTTCACTTTGTGAATATCCATCTAATATGCAAGTAGAATTATTGGTGGATCCTACCAATGTCAAGTTTTCTTGGGATGCAGTGACGGATGCGACTAAGTATCAGGTGCGATATCGCCCACAAGGAGCAAGTAACTGGACAACTGTCGGAACAACAGGCACCAGTACCTTTAAAAAACAGTATGGCTTGCAAGGAAATACTGTATATGATTATCGAGTCAGGAGTCAGTGTTCGGATGGTTATTACTCCAACTACTCGCCTATCTTGACATTTACGACCGGTAGCCCACTAAGCAGACAAATGACCGATGCCCAAACGGGTAATGTCATGGTTTATCCCAATCCGGTCAAGGATATGTTCTTCTTGGATTTCTCAGAAAACTATAATGGTGAATTGGAAATTAGATTAACGGATGTCATGGGTAGGACTGCCTTACGGCAAAATAGAAAATTAGATGGCGGCACTACTCAAAAATTGGATATATCATCCCTTGAAAACGGAGTTTATATGATTCAAATGTTCTTGGATGGGAAGCCGTTACAATCCGGGCGGATTGTGAAAAAATAAAGCAATTTAATTATAGAAGACAATGGATTGACCTGGGAATTATGTATTTCCGGGTCAATCTATTTTTGGGCAACGTTTGCAGTGCCTACTTTTTTTGTACTTCTTACAGCACTTCTTCTTTTTGCCTTTTGCACTCCATGCACAAGCACAGGGAATGATGATTTCTTGACCTTTCTTTTCTTGGTTCTTTCTTTTGCCTACCATGAGGATTTGAATTGTTGGTAGCGCGAATATACAAACTTTTCTTAATTAGACTAAATATAATTAAGCTTTGGTAGTTTGTATTATATTCGCCAATTCAAACCTCACACTTATGAAAAGTACCACTCCTATTCAACTTCTCCTTTTGGGAATATTGACATCTTTCATCATTCTCACTTCGGGTTGCACCGCACTCAGTATTAGATGGGTCACCGACAAGCGGATTGACAAACAAATCACCAAACTACGCCACAAAGAAGACAACAAAAGTGTCGTCATATTGCCCATGGTACATATCGGAACGAAGGAATATTTTGAAAGTGTCAAAACGACGATTGACACGCTAAAAGAACAAGGATATATTCCATATTATGAAGGGCTGATGATTGATTCTACCGCTTGCGACAGCGCTACTATTGATACGTTAATCAGAAAATCCCGCAAAATCATCGGATTGAATGTATTTACCGGATATGGAGATAAAGAAAACAAGTCGCTCCCACGTGCCTTGCGAAGAAGCAAAAAATACATCGCCCAAAACAATAAATACCTAGGACTTTCGGAAGAAGACAATGCGATTCGGGCAGATTATACCCTCCACGAGTTAGTCGCCGAATTCGAACGAAGAAAAGGAGAAATCCCCTTGAGTGAATGCGATTTTTCAACGGGTCTGAGTGAAAAGTATAAATGCAAAAAAGATAAGGGGAGCAGATATACCTTCGTCCATAATCTACGCGATGAACATGTCCTTGATTTAATGAAAAATTCACCCCACGATAAAATTATCATCATCTACGGAAAAGCACATGCGAATTCGATGGTTTTCAATTTAAAAAAAGAAGGGTACGAGATGACGGTAAAAGGGAAGTATATTTATATCTCTAAGTAAAACGCTTTAATTATTCCCACTCCCCTTTTCAAATATGAATAAGAATGGCTATTCCAAATTCAAAAACGGAAATCATTGCCGCCATCAAAAACAATTATTCCAAATTGAAAAATGACTTGGAAAACATCCCTATTGCTTGGACAGATGCACAAGAAATGGACGGTCATGCCAAGGGAACCAAGATGAGTGTTCACAACCTCGTATCTTATCTAGTGGGCTGGGGCGAACTCGTACTGAAGTGGCACCGGCTGAAGTCAAATAACACAACGATCATATTCCCCGAAAGGGGTTACAAATGGAATGAACTGGGAAAGCTCGCCCAAAAATTCTATTCAGATTACGAGGATTTTGATTACCCCGAACTTTTGATTAAATTAGATGCCGTCGTAGCGGAAATATTGCAATTGGTAGAGAATACATCTAACAACGAACTGTACCATAAACCTTGGTATGGCAAGTGGACGCAAGGACGGATGATACAGCTCAATACCTCATCACCCTACAAGAATACCCGCACTCGCGTGCGGAAATGGAAACGTCTAAAAGAAAAGGATTCGGAGCAATAATACATGACTTTATCCTGCTACATATGGCCCCTGATTTCCCTTGGCGGGATGACACCAATTGCTATCGCTTTGGTAGTGCTTTGTATTGGAATAACAATATTCCTTTTTTTTCGAAAAAAAATATTGAGATGGTGGCGACCTTCTGTTTTTCATGACAAGGATATTTCCCGTGAAGAGATTACAAGGGATTCGGAACATTTTGTTGCCACCCCGATACAATTATTGGTCAATAGTTATCAAGACAACAGCGAGGAATACCGTCCGGTCGATGTTTTCAATCCTTACAAATTCAATAGTGTCAATTTGGTTTTATTCCAATTATTATTGGACAGGGATTCGGAGTTAAAGGATGAGCGATTCTTCGTATTGCTCGCTCCTACGGGTGTAGGGAAAACCACTTTTATCCACCAACTCTTTTTACAATACGAAATTTATAGCCGACGCAAAAATGTAAAGCGGTTGCTCCTAGGAAAATGTTCCGCTGATGCCATAGATTTTTGGGAAGAAGTGGACCGGTGTAATGAGGAATACAAAAAACGGGAACAGCAAAGAAAACATCTCCTTCCGGAAAATACTATTCTACTCATTGATGGATTCGATG